>NZ_JRPT01000028.1:0-43546 GCF_000762865.1 Prevotella sp. S7 MS 2
CTCCCCTCTCCTTTTGGAGAGGGATGGGGAGAGGCTGCTTAAGTCCCAATCTGTTCTTCCCAAAAGGGGAAAAAGGCTATGATGAACCATCAGTACCAAAGGCTTTGAAACAAAATCTTATGATAGAACGTCGAAGGAATGCACCATGAACACACCTTATTTCGGCAGATATAGCTGAGAAGCAAAGCGTTTTCTAAGCACCGCAATGAGCCTTTCCTCGGTTAGGTCGCTCTCTTTGACCGTTAGATAATACCTCCAAGGTAAGTGCTTGAAAGTATCATCTGTAAACATATCGTCTGCTTTGACCGTCATGTCGATATGTCCGTTTAAATCAATAACAGATGTATGGAGAAACAACCATCGGCTTACAGTAAGGAACAACTTCCCATATTTATTCTTAATGGCATCAGGCGACTCCTTGGTTTGAGGAAATACGAGATAGATGTTGTTATTCCTATTATGCAAATTCACACCTCCAAGCGAATTTTCAGAAGCGCATATTTGTTCCTCATCGGGTATCAATGATTTAAAATAATAGGTAAGTGAATCTATTTGTTCCCTCTGTTGGTGAATGGCAGAAGAATTTTGTTGTTTCACAGCATGCCAAACGTTATCCATGAGAGTAGTTAGAAGCGCTGCTATACTATGCGCTTGAGGCGTCCAAATCGTCGTACCCTTTTCACACTCAAAAAAGAAATATTGTACACCGTCAAGCCCCAATCGGCCCGATAGAGGGTATTGGGCCGTATGCACGGCATACTCCATAAGCGCGGCCAATCGGAGATAAACGGTCGTGTCGCACTGCATCTTATAAGTTTGTTCTTTATCTTTCGCTTCCAAAATGTAGGACGCTCTTCCCTCCATAGGATAACGAAGATACAAAGCGTAAGGCGGGGTAAACGAGGGTTCTACGATATACTGATACCAAGCACCTTCGTTGTAATATCGGTCAAATATATTCTGCCAAATTCTGTAATGCCCCCTATCGCACGGCTCCAACCTATTTTGAGCGAGCATGGGAAGGCAAACCGATAACAGTAATATGATGAGTGTAACTGGCTTATTGAGCATCTCGACATTGTTTACTGTTCTACCGGTCGTTTCTGCCAATCGTCTTTGACGTAGCTGTCAGGGTAAGTGGTACGGTCGATGACGTCGCCCTTACGCAGGCGGATATAAGTGTCGAAACTGCGTTTTCCCTCTTTAAGTACGATGATACGGGCACCATTGCTCAGATGATTGTACTCTGTGTTGCCCCCGGAGAAGCGACCGTAGGCCAGCAAAATGTTCTTATACATCACAGAATAATCGTTGTCGTGGTCGTGACCACAGAAGATTCCCATTACATCGCCACCCAAACGCATGGCTGAGAACATGCCGGTATTGATGGTCGGAGGGCATGCCGGCTCCATACGTGTGCCATAGAGAGTGGCATCTTCGATGGTTGCCGCCATTCTATATTCAATCAATGGGATGTGGAAGAAAGCCAATGCAGGCATCGGTTTACCACCATTGAGGGCTGTAAACTGTGCATTCTGCATGCGATACCAGTCTATTTGGTCGTGCGTAAGCCACGCATATCCGCCAATGGTAGAGTCTTGTGCCATGCTATGGGAGTCCATACAATAAAGTACGGCAGCATCACGATTACCCTTATGCGACTTGATTCGCAGCGTGTAATCGGGCGATAGGCCACCTTTGCGGTCGGGCATGATGTTGTTTTTCACACTGCGTGCGATGTCGTAAAGTTCTTCGTTGGTCATACCAAATTGCAGGTCGTGGTTGCCGAAGAGATAGACAAAAGGAATATTATACGAAGAAATCTTGTCCAAGACCACCCGTAATGTCTTGTCGGCTGGCGATGAATAGATCACGTCACCGGTCAATACAATCAGGTCGGGATGCTCTTTGGTCAGCACTTCATCGATACATTTCAGCGCAATTGCCGCATGTGGATTGTTGATTTGGTAGTGTACGTCGGTGAACTGTACGATTTTAAACTCGCCATTGCTATTGAATTTCAAAGTCTGAGCATTGCTCATGGTGTAGAAACCCAACAACAATGCGAGCATCAAAGTAAACTTTCTTTTCATCATATTTCTATTAAGGAATTTAAATCACTCATGGATATGATTATTATCTAACACCGTGGACTCTATGAAGTGCCCGGTGTCTTTCGTCCGCAAAATTATATGAAACGGCCATAATTCACAAATAGAAATCCCAAAACATTGATTTTATAGCCTGTTTTTCGTTAATGACAGCCAAAAACAAGATAAACTATCAACTAAAACAGATGAAGAGGTATTGTGTTGCAATGACGTTCTAGCTATGGTAGTGTCTATTGCTGCCTCCACTTTATAAAAAGCGGCAACAAAGAAAAACTTTGTTGCCGCATAAAAACCTTGACGGTTATTTCTTACGAATGAGTGTCAGCCCGTCGCGTAGAGTTAAGATGACTTTCTCTACTCGCTCATCGGCAGCCACATGGTCGTTGAACGAGCGAATGCCGATGGTCTGATGGTCGTGGTCGTAGGCCGAGTCTACCACATGACCATCCCACAATGTATTGTCGGCCAAGATGTAACCACCCGGCTTGAGTAGCTTCATCACCATCTCGTAGGTCTCTATATACGTGCGTTTATCGCCATCCACAAACGCCATGTCGAACTCAATACCCAGCTTGGGAGCCTCTATGTTGGCATCGCCAATGATAAATTCGATGCGATTGGATACTGGACTTTGTTCTATCCAAGGCCGTGTGAAGTCTTCCATCTCATCGTTGATCTCGAACGTCCATACCTTTCCACCCTCTTCCAAGCCCATCGCCATGGCAATGGCTGAGTATCCGCTGAATGTTCCTACTTCCAGAATGTTACGCGGACGAAGCATTTGTACGAGCATTTTTAGTAATTGTCCCTGTACCCGACCGCTTGCCATGCGACCGTGTATGGTATATATATTGGTGGCACGGTACAACCGATAGAGGTATTCGTGTTCTTTTTCGCTATGTTCTACTACGTAGTCGTCTAAAGAAATCATGCTCACTTCTTTTCTTCTACAAGTGCCATGACGGCAAATTCGTATGATCGCAAGCCGAACCCGGCTATTACTCCTAGACACCCAGAAGAAATCATAGAATGATGGCGGAACTCCTCTCGGCTATGTACATTACTGATATGCACTTCTATCACCGGGCATTTGAGTGAGCGGATGCAGTCGAGCAAAGCCACGGAAGTGTGCGTATAGGCACCAGCATTCAGCACGATACCATCGTAACTGAATCCTACTTCCTGCATCTTGTTGATGAGCTCACCTTCAATATTACTTTGGTAATAGGATATTTCCGCCTCCGGGAATCTATTCTGTAAACTTGGTAGATAGCTATCAAACGAATTGTTGCCATAGATACCGGGCTCGCGGACGCCCAACAGATTCAGGTTGGGACCATTCATGATCAATATTTTCTTCATCTCTTTGCTATGATATATGGGCAAAGATAGTAAATTGTGGTGGGATTCAAGCAATAATAAAAGAGAATTATCCCGTGGTTTTAAGTAATGTTAGCTATGCTTTGCTATCTAAAGACAAGTTTTCTAGCCTCTATTTATATAACGTTTTCTACATCTTAGCCATCGGCTAGTTGCACTTTAGTTGGTATCATGGATAGTCATGCGATAAAACAATATAAGGTAAGAAGTCGCTTCGATGTTTGGAAACGATTTCTTACCTTTATATTTATTTCTCCACTTATATTTTCGTAAAGCAACTAAAGGAGTTTTTGGGAACCATATTAGAGGATTCTTTTTCCTCTATTTTCTATGGGAGGAGCTGCTATTCTCGCAATATATACTCGTTGAAGAGAGGTGAGATGGGCTTAATATTTAAAAGAACTACCCCCAAGGAACTCGCGAAGAAGGCTGGTGGGCGGGATGTCTCGGTTGCTAATAGGTTGGAAATAGCGCAGGAATTTCTTTAGACGATAGGCTTCGCTGTACTCCTCGCAGTCTTCTGGTACTTGCTCAAGTAATGGTTCGGCCTGTGTCTTGAGCACAGCCAGCTCGAAAAGCATGGCTGTGTTGAACATGGCATCGGCGTTCTCTTGATACGGGAATATCCATTTATTCTCGCCCGCTCTGACCGATGGCCATCGGTGGATGGTCTCCTGTGCGGTGACACCGCGGTATTTGAAGTCGCGTACAATGCGTCGTAAGAGTCGGTTATCGGTCGTGGGGATGTAGTTATGGTCGTCGAGTAAGATAGTGGTCAAGGCCGACGCGTAGACGCGGAACTTCTGTTCTTCAGGTATTTGAGCCGTCAGTTCGGGGTTGAGGGCGTGAATGCCTTCCACTATGAGTACATTATTCTCATTCATGCGTAGCTTCTTTCCCTTCATCTCACTGCGTCCTGTCTGGAAGTTATACGTTGGTAATTCTACCTCTTCTCCATAGAATAGGGCGTTGAATTGGTGGTTGATGAGTGGTAAGTTGAGGGCATAGATACTTTCATAGTCGTATTCTCCATTGGCGTCTTTGGGTGTTTGCTCGCGGTCGATAAAGTAGTCGTCGAGCGAAATTTGCAACGGTTTGATACCATTGGTCATGAGTTGGATGGACAATCGCTTGCAGGTGGTGGTCTTACCCGATGACGATGGCCCGGCGAGTAGCACGAGTTTCACCCCTTTACGGTTTGCAATCTCTTCGGCTATTTGTGCAATCTTCTTTTCTTGTAAGGCTTCCGAGACGTTGATGAGTTCCGTTGTCTTACCTTCTTTTACGGCTTCGTTGATGTCGCCTACGGTGCGAATGCCCATAATGTCTTGCCATTGGTGGTGCTCACGGAATATCTCGAACATCTTATCTTGGTCGGTCATCTCGGATAATACTGCCGGATTGTCTTGCGAAGGTATGCGCAACAGAAGCCCTTGATTGAAGAGTTCGAGGCCGAAAAGATAGAGGCCGGCCGTGTTAGTGAGTAGTGAACCGTAGAAATAATCCACGAAATCGTCGAGCTGATAATATGTGGTATAGAGACGCCCCGCACTCTTGAGTAGTTTTACTTTGGCCTCGTCGCCCTTGATTCGGAACATTTCGATGGCCTCTTCGGTAGGTACTTCGAAGCGGCGGAAGGGTATATGGGTGTCGATAATCTGTTGCATGCGTGTGCGAATACGGTCTACGTCGTCTGTCGTGATGTCTCGTCCTATTTGCAAATTCACGTAATAACCTTTGGAAACAGGAATGTCTATCACTACCTCGGCACCCGAATAGAGATCGTGGATGGCTTTACAACATACCATGAAAAGGCTTCGTGTGTAGCATCGCGAGGCCGAATTGCTGTGCATGTCCAGATATTCGATGTCCTTGTTGTGAAAGAGTCGGAAGTTCATTCCCTCCACCTTATTGTTCACTTTGGCGTTGATGGGGCCGTAAGGTAGATGCAAATTTAATTCATTAAAAACGTCAGAAAGTGTGCTTCCGATTGCGACCTTTAGAGTTTTTTTATTATTTTTGCAACGTATTTGTAATGTTTGTTTCATTCGTAAAGTCATTATAGATTGATGAGCGTAAAGGTAACAAAAAGCAGTATAAGTTCCAAATAGACAGTATGACAAAAAAATAAAAATATGGGAACAAGTGATTATGTGTTGATTTTCTTTAAGATTGTTGGTTCATTAGCATTGTTGATTTATGGTATGAAGGTGATGAGTGAGGCCTTACAGAAGATGGCCGGTTCGCAATTACGCCACATTTTAGGTGCCATGACGACCAACCGATTCACCGGAATGCTTACCGGTACATTTATCACTTGTGCAGTGCAATCGTCTTCGGCGACCACAGTTATGACTGTTTCGTTTGTTAATGCCGGCCTGTTGACTTTGGCTCAAGCTATATCGGTGATTATGGGAGCCAACATTGGTACTACGCTTACCGCTTGGATTATGTCGTTTGGCTATTCAGTTGACCTCACAGAATTTGTCTTCCCGGCTTTCCTTGTTGGTATTGTTCTCATTTATACACGCCGATTCCGTTATGCAGGCGATTTCCTCTTCGGTATCTCATTCTTATTTTTCAGTCTTGTGCTACTCAGCGGGGCAGGAAAAGACCTTGATTTAGAGCACAACCCCGCTGTCATCCATTTCTTTGAAACATTCGATACCAATAGTTATATCACCATCTTTACTTTCCTATTGATAGGTACGGTTATCACTTGCGTGGTGCAATCATCGGCCGCTGTGATGGCAATCACTATCATGTTGTGTTCCAGCGGTGTGCTGCCTATCTATCTAGGTATCGCCCTTGTGATGGGAGAGAATATCGGTACCACGGCAACGGCTAATCTTGCGGCTCTCGGAGCAAATACACAAGCACGGCGAACAGCATTGGCCCATTTGGTATTCAACGTTATAGGAGTGGTTTGGGTGCTCTGTTTGTTCTATCCGTTTGTGCGTATGGTGTGCGGATTTGTAGATTATGATCCGGACGGACATAGCCTTTCTACGCAGGAATTGACGCTTCGTCTGCCTATTGTATTGGCGGCTTTCCATACTTCCTTCAATGTGTTGAACACAGGAATATTGATTTGGTTCATCCCGCAAATAGAGAAATTGGTTTGCTGGCTTATCAAGCCGGGCAATGTAGATACCGAAGATGACTTCCGTCTACGTTTTATTCAAACTGGTATTATGCGTACACCTGAACTCTCGGTGTTGGAAGCTCAGAAAGAAATCGAGTCGTTTGCTGAGCGTATCCAGCGTATGTTCAGTATGGTTCCGGAATTGTTGAAGGAGACCGATGATGCCAAGTTTGTGAAGTTGTATAGCAGGATTGAAAAATACGAAGGTATCTCTGATAATATGGAAATAGAGATAGCGAAGTATTTGGACGAGGTGGGGCGTGCCCATTTGAGTGATGATACGAAGGTGAAGATACGTGCTATGTTGCGCGAAATATCAGAGATTGAGAGTATCGGTGATAGCTGTTTCAACATGGCTCGTACCATTAGTCGTTTGCAGCAGAGCAAGGAAGACTTCACGGAGCAGCAATATGAGCATATCCACCAGATGATGCAACTCACGAATGATGCACTTACGCAGATGAATACACTCTTTGTGGGATGTAGAGAGGAGCTGGATGCCAATCATTCTTTCAATATTGAGAATGAAATAAACAACTTCCGTAACCAGCTACGCACGCAGAATATCAATGACATTAACAATCATCTATACACTTATAGTGTAGGAACAATGTACATGGACTTGATACAGGAGTGTGAGAAATTAGGCGATTACGTGGTGAATGTGGTTGAGGCTCGTTTGGGAGTACGCCAACATGTGATCTAATAAAAAAGAGGTTGAGCAACACAGCTCAACCTCTTTCATTTAATATTGGGCAGGTATGTGGCCTATCAGCCGTTTCATAGGGTTACTATCGTCACACATGAGTGCCGCATAACGGTCTAGAAAGGCTGTCTGACGGACTTCTTTTCGTGTACGTGCCCGGTGTACGTAGGCTCTTGGATTGCGCGGTTCGTAGACATGGAGTACTGAACAAACATGGTGAATCATGTGCTTGAAGGTGAACGGGCAGCCTCGACGGTCGCGTAATTCACACATCATGTAGGTGTCGTACACCATTTCTATGAGGTCGGTGGTGGTACCTTTCCAGTAATAATTCTTGTGTCCGGGACTTAGTTTTAGCAATTGTTCCATCTCTTTTCCCAATTGACTGATGGCCTTGTTTATCCTGTTTCTTTTCTCTTGTTGGTCTAGTTGTCTCTGATTGTTTGAATAGATTTCGTTCATGTTCTGATGATTAAAAAGGGTTGTTATCTTGAAAACTGCTGCTCATATTCAGAAGTTTCAAAGGCAAAATTACTGTGAATGGTGGAAATATAGGTTCACACAATCGGTACATCTCGTTAATCGAGTTTAACGAGATATATTATAACAAAGTAGAAAATGGTCTTGACGGAGTCTACTTCTCACCGTTTCCGAGAAGTCTTTTGCTCAAGTATCTCACAGGATACCATACGGATAGCCATCCGGTAGCAAGCACTGTGATGAAGATAATGAGGATATCGTCGTAGTGAACACTTACGGGATAGGCGTTCACGATGAAGTTTCCGCTGCTGCTACCAAGCGATACAAGGCCGTAACGTTGTTGTAACCAACAAAGCAACAAACCCAAGCCAATGCCTACAACGGCACCGATGAGCGAAATCATACGACCTTCAAATAGGAAAATATGGGTTATCTGTTTATCGGAAGCTCCTAGATTGCGCAGTGTGACGACATCGTCTTTCTTATCAATGATGAGCATGGAGAGTGATCCGATGATGTTGAAACAAGCCACTACTAATATAAATGAGAGGAACAGATAGGCAATAATCTTCTCTATCTGCATGATTTTGAAGGTGTCGGCTTGTTGTTCGAAGCGGTCTCTGACAGTGTATTTATTACCTGCAATCTGTTGCATTTGCGCTTTTACCTCGTCGAGGTTGCTCCCGTCTTTCAACCGTATTTCGAGCGAAGACAGCATGCCTTGCTGTCCAAAGAGGTTGCGAGCAAAGACGATGGAGGTAAGGATATAGTTCTTGTCGTATCGAGCTTGATTGACAACAAAGACTACACCGGCTGATATCAGGGAGTCTTGCACGAATCCACTTGAAGGGTCTGTCATGTCGAGCTGCCCTTCGCGTTGTGGTGCATAGATTTGTAAGAAACCGTTCCAACGTGCTCCGATACCTAAAGTCTGTGCCAATCGGATGCCCGGAATACCGTATTGGAGGTTTCCGGCGTGCAAATCAAACTGTCCATCTCCGTAAAGTATGCTCTTGATATGGGTGAGTTGGTCGAAGTTGTCGTCCACTCCTTTGATGGTCACCATCGTTTGTTGACCTTGATACATGGCGAGTGCCATGTCTTCCACGCTCTCTGTTGCCACGTCTACTTGTGGAAATGCCTTGATTTTCGTGAGGATTGGATCATCGGCGGGAGCTGTTTTCCCTTTGGTAGGAACAATCTCCAGTTGCGGGTCGAAGTTGGTAAATAGTGTAGCAACCAAGTCGTGAAACCCATTGAACACGCTCAGTACAATGACAAGAGCCATTGTAGCAACGGCTACACCCACCACCGATATGACAGAAATCACGTTGATGGCGTTCGTACTCTTTTTGGAAAAGAGGTAACGGCGGGCTATGAACAGTGGGAAATTCATGTAGTTTGAAAAGTTACCGGTAACTCGATTAGTCGATTATTCGAATAATCTAAAAGACTTGTTAACTCGTTTACTTGTCTCCTAGTAAACTCTCTTACTTCTTCAGCAATTCGTCTATACGTTCGATATAGTCTAAGGAATCGTCGATGAAAAAGCGCAGTTCGGGGATGATACGTAACTGATTGTGTACGCGTTTGCCTAATTCGTAGCGGATGGTCTTTTCGTTTTTAACGATGTTTTTGAGCATTTCTTCCCCTTTTTCCGATGGGAATATACTCAAATATGCCGTACAAATACTCAAGTCGGGGCTGATTTTAACGCGTGTCACACTCACCATGGTGCCGTGCATCAGGCGTGTTTGCTCCTGAAAAATAGTTGCAATCTCTTTTTGGAGTAAGCGCGATATACGGTTTTGTCTTGTCTCTTGCATAGTCTAAAACATATATGTTGTAGGGCAAAGTTACAAAATCTACGAATGTTAACATTAAGATTCTTTTACTTTTTATGTTTAATTAGCACCTCATCGGCTTATCCTCAGTATTAAAAAATACGTTTTAAGCATCTTAATTCTTCTCAATTCTTATAATATTGAGAAGAATTGCGTATCTTTGGCGCGTTCAATACTTGATAATATGATAGAAATTCCCCCTGTAATAGATGATATTTAATAATTATCAGACGACTCAATTCATCGTTGCGCATAAATATCAATCTTTATCAATAGACTTGTTATCAAACGTAAACAGGCTGAGAAGGATGCAGCCAATAGATTCTTTCATATTGGTGATATTAATGAGCGGCAGGCTCAAATCATCAAGATTTTCGATGAGAATATCAATGAGATTCTTACAGTCAAAGATGCTCAAGTGCGTTTTATGATTAGTAACAATACTGCAAAGACTGATATTATGGGGCTTGTGGCGAAAGGGATACTGAGGGAGATAGCCTTGAATAAGGTGAAACGAGGTTACGTGCGTACCGACGAATTCGATGAAATAGTCTATAGCTATTAAAGGTTTGGAAGTATGTATCAATCTATATTCGCAATAAAAATGTTGCAATCATGAGAAAATACTTGTTTTATATAGCCATTGCTGTGGTCTTGGCGGGATGTAGTAGACCTGTAAAGACCGAGCAGGAAAGGAGTCTATTTGTCAATGATGTGGTCATTAAGACTACGCCGGTAAAGAATCAAGGAAGCGGACAACTATGTTGGGCCTATGCCATGTTGGCCACCATTGAGAGCGAGCACTTGATGAGAGGCGACTCGGTGAATCTCTCTACAGCCTTCATCACCCGCATGCGATTGCAGCAAATGGCCCGTGCACGTTATTTGTCGCAGGGTGCTAGTACCTTCAGCTTACGCGGAATGGCACCGCTACTCATTGATATGCTGGTGACAGTGGGGGCAGAACCCTATGATAGCTATGAGGATAAGGATGGTTTGAATGTCGCTGTATTGAGTCGAAAGGTAGCTCGTTTGGCCGATATGTCCGCTTCTCGACGCATTGGAATCGATAATATGACTGAGCAACTCGACAATATGCTAGACCGCGCTATGGGATATATGCCGTCACGCTATGTCCACATGCTGGGAGCAGAATATACTCCTTTGGAGTTTGCTCATAGTGTTTGTGGCCGAGACGAGTACGTCTCTTTCACGAGTTTTGCCCATCATCCTTGGGGCGAAGAGGTGGCTTTAGAGTTGCCCGATAACACCCAAGGTTTTCGTTTCCACAATCTTCCCATCGATGAATTGATGAAACGTATTCGTAAGACATTGGCAGAGGGGCATCCGGTATGTTGGGAAGGGGACATCAGTGAGCCTGGATTCGATTTCAAGCAAGGTGTGGCCGAGGTTGATGAGCACGACCGTAAGGCCACAGATATACGCCGCTTAAGCGACTTGCAACACTTCTTGACTACCGACGACCATTGTATGGAACTTGTAGGATTAGCTCGCGACTTACAAGGTCATCGCTATTTTATTGCCAAAAACTCGTGGGGTACGCATAATAAATATGGTGGCTTCATGTATCTAAGTGAAGATTATGTGCGACTGAAAACCGTAGCTGTGGTCATGCCACGTACTGAATGATAATCGTATCAAGGCATTGGTGAAATGTCATTTTGTTCATTAATACTTATTTTTCGTCTCCTTTTGTTGTTCGTATCAATAGTTTTCATTATATTTGCTTGCAAGATACATTACCTTTTAACATCTCTAAAGAGGATAAATAAATAAGAAATGGAAAAGATAGACAACCTAGACAAGAAGATACTTAGTATTCTTTCTAACAATGCACGTATTCCTTTTAAAGACGTAGCAGCCGAGTGTGGTGTCTCGCGTGCAGCCATTCATCAGCGTGTACAGCATTTGATGGCCGGTGGAGTCATCACCGGGAGTGGTTTCGATGTCAATCCTAAGAGTCTGGGATATTCTACTTGTACTTATGTGGGGCTCAATCTAGAGCGTGGAAGCATGTACAAGACAGTGGTAGAGCGTATTGAGACTATTCCTGAGATTGTGGAATGCCATTTCACAACCGGTCCTTATACGATGTTGGTGAAACTCTATGCCCAAGACAATGAGCAGCTTATGGACTTGCTCAACAATCAGTTGCAGGGTATTCCCGGTGTGGTGAGCACTGAAACCTTGATTTCATTGGAGCAGAGTATCAAGCGCGAAATACCCGTCAAGATAGACGAAGACACGAAGAAATAGTAATTACATGGAATCTTTTAACTTAGAGTCGCATCTCAACGATATTTATGCGACGTTTCCGGAAGGTAATCACCGGCCGATTATCGGGTTGACGTCTGATCACGCCGACATCGATGCTACGCTGCGCGACCGATATTATAAGCAGGTTGTAGCGGCCGGAGGAACGCCCGTCATCATCCCTCCTGTGGCCGACCGCCACGTCATCATCAACACACTTGAACATCTCGATGGGCTCATCTTGACCGGTGGGGCCGACGTGAATCCTCTGTGGACGGGCGAAGAACCCGAATCCGGTGTGGGGCATGTGAATGGTGAGCGCGACTTAGCCGAACTTCTTATCTGTCGATTGGCCTTGAATCGGCAGATTCCTATATTGGGAATATGTCGCGGTATACAAACTTTGACCATTGCTTTAGGTGGGCATGTACGGCAGGACATGGGTACGACGGAAGTGAAACATTCGCAGAATGCCGACCGCACACTGCCTACGCATAGCGTTCGGATAGAGCAAGATTCCTACCTATATCATATATACGAGTCGGAAAACATCTTTGTCAACAGTTTCCATCATCAAGCTGTTGACAATCCGGGCAAGCATCTCCGCATTACGGCCAAGGCTGCCGATGGCACGATAGAGGGTGTGGAGAGCACCGAGTATAAGTCCATCTTGGGTGTGCAGTGGCATCCCGAATGGCTCGAAGCCGACGGGTTGAAGCTTTTTTCTTGGCTTGTGAAACGGGCAGCAGAGTATCGTGAGGCATGCGATGTACACAGTCGTGTGTTGACGCTCGATACCCATTGCGACACGCCAATGTTCTTTCCACAAGGTATTCATTTTGAAAGGCGCGATCCACGCATCCTTGTCGACTTGCACAAGATGACCGATGGTCGACAAGATGCCGTCACAATGGTGTCTTATCTGCCGCAACCTCGTGAGGGTGAAGACTTTTCTCAATTAGTCGATTATGCCAAGATTCAGACGAGCATGCACCGTCCTGGTGCGACTATCACGCCTACACAATATGCCAATCTCATCTTTGATAAGATAGAAGAAATAGTGGCTGCGAATAGTCGCTATGTATCTATCGCTCGCACTCCGCAACAACTTTATGAGAATAAAGCGGCCGGTCGAAAGAGCATCATGCTGGGTATCGAGAATGGTTTTGCACTGGGTCAAGACCTCAATTTAGTGAAGCACTTTGCTGACCGCGGTATCGTTTATATCACGCTGTGCCATAATGGTGACAACGATATATGTGATAGTGCTGCTCGTACCAACCATACGCACGACGGTGTGAGCGAGTTTGGTGAAGAAGTGATTCGCGAAATGAACCGTTGTGGAGTTATGGTCGACCTCAGTCATGGTGGTGTTAAGAGCTTTTATGATGCTTTGGAGATTAGCCAGACGCCTATTGTGTGCAGCCATAGCAGCTGTCGCGACCTTTGCGATGTGCCTCGTAACCTCTACGACGACCAACTACGGGCTCTTGCGGCCAAGGGTGGTGTGGCACAAATCACTATTTATAAAGGCTTCCTATGTAAGAATCCTAGCGAAGCTTCCATTGTCAATGTCATGCAACATCTAGAACATGCCATTGCCGTAGCGGGCATTGACCACGTCGGATTAGGTACCGATTTCGATGGCGATGGCGGTGCTCCGGGACTAGCCGACTCTTCCGAGCTTATTAATTTCACCATCGAACTGTTGCGTCGACGTTACAGCGAAGACGATATTCGGAAGATATGGGGCGGCAACTGGCTTCGTGTAATGACCCAAGTACAGAATTACGGAAAATGAAAAAGAAACCAATCATCATCATAGTGAGTTTACTTGTATTAGCTGGTATCGTTTATGCGTTCGTTGGGGGATACGGTTCGCAAACAGAAATGTTGCCCGAAACCGAGGAAGTGGAGAAAGTCAATCCCGTAGGTCCGGCCTTTAATGCCGATAGTGCCTATGCTTTCACACAAGCACAGTGCGATTTTGGTCCCCGCTCTATGAACAGTGTGGGGCACGACCGTTGTGCTGAATGGATAGTGAATCGTTTTAAAGCTTACGGTTGTAAAGTCGAAATACAGCGTGCCGACCTTACGGGGTACGATGGAACTGTGTTGAAGAGCCAAAATATCATGGCTTCTTATCGTCCCGAACTCACTACTCGTATTTTGCTATGTGCCCACTGGGATAGTCGCCCTTGGGCCGATAACGATCCCGATTCTGCTAATTGGCACAAGCCTATTATGGCTGCTAACGATGCTGCTAGTGGTGTGGCGGTCATGTTGGAGATAGCTCGATTGCTCAATCAAGATAAGAAATTGAACATCGGTGTCGACTTTGTTTGCTTCGATGCTGAAGATTGGGGCACCCCACAATGGGCTGATGTTGAAGATGATGGAGAAAGTTGGGCACTTGGAGCACAGTATTGGGCGCAGCATATCCCGGGTGGTTATGCCCCTCGTTACGGAATTTTGCTCGATATGGTAGGTGGCCAAGGAGCCCGATTCTTCCAAGAACAGATGTCTAAGCAGTATGCTCCCGACATTGTTAAGAAAGTGTGGCGTGCAGCTAGGTCGGCCGGTTATGGTAGCTTCTTCCCCAAGACCGATGGTGGAGCAGTGACAGATGATCACATCCCGGTGAACGATTTTGCCAAGATTCCTACTATTGATATTATCCCATATTATCCAGATTGCAGGCAAAGTTCGTTCGGTCCCACTTGGCATACCCTTGCCGACGACATGCAGCATATTGATAAGAACACGCTCAAAGCGGTGGGACAAACCGTTATTCAGGTGCTGTTTATGGAGTAAAAGAGGTTTGTAGGCAAATGGAATAATAACTTCTATCCCGGTTTTTCCCTATTGTGGAAGGCCGGGATTTTTTTTGATGCGCTAATGATTCCTTCTCCCATAGAGAGGGGGAGAAGCTAGAAAGGGGAGTACTTTAACCTGATTCGTTATGTATGGGTAACCTTTTAGGGCTTCTTTTTCATAACAATGGCCGGACAAATTGCCCGGCCATGATAGTTTACGTGCGCTAACGAGCGAGTCGGAAGTGTACGTTATATATGCTTTTGCACTTGCAAAAGCGTTGTTATATTATTCTTCTACGAGTGAGAAATCTTCTTTGGTTACACCGCAAAGAGGGCAAACCCAATCTTCAGGAATATCTTCAAATGCTGTTCCGGGAGCGATACCGCCATCTGGATCACCTACTTCAGGGTCATAAATATAGCCACATACGTCGCAAACATACTTCTTCATAATGCTTATAGTTTTAATTAATACTTTATATTTTAATCTTGTTGAGGGCAAAGATAGATAAAATATAGATACGCTCCAAACGGTTTTGGAATTATTTTTAGAAATAAATCTTATTCGATATGAGCTAGTCTGATTCCAACAACCGATAGCGTCGCTCTGTAAGCTTGTTAGCTATGGTCTGTAATGCTTTGTTGCGTATGAGCAAACCTAGGATGCCCAAACCCATCAACGCGATATAGTTCCATGGTTGAGGCAGCAGATAATGCAGCACTCCGTACACGATAATGGCTCCGAATACGGACATGGTGGCAATGTAAGCTTTCATGTCGAAGCCTTGATTGTTAAATACCGAAGCACCAAAAAGGTCGGCCCGTTTCGATGTGAGCGTCAATGCGATGAGTACCAGGTCGACAATTCCGAGCCCAAACACGACGATGGCTACCCAGTCTATGAGCTTATGATTCATCCAAATATAGATAGGCAGGATCGTAATAGAAGAGATAAGGGTGAGCGCGGTATACATGTTGTATTTACGCCGGAGTAGCTGTTCGATGTCAAAAGGCTTCGTCCAAAGTCCGTGGAGATAGTTGGCTTCGATGCCAATGCCCCATTGCCCGATACCCATGGCGGCAGCTGTGAGAGCTAACAGGTTCCATGCCATGGTGAAAGACTCGCCCGACAGATTGGTGTAACTATAGTTATACGCATTGAAAAGGAAACAGGCTATGAGTATCCAAAAGGATACACGCAGGCGCTTGATGCGCATCAGACGTCGCAAGTCGGTTAATAACCCTGACCGTTGTATACTTTTGGTGCGACGTGATGAGGTTTTACGCTCATCGGGATAATTCTCCAGCCGATTGGTATAGTAGAATATCGGGGCGATGAGGAGGGCGATAATCAGCAGTGTGACGATGGCATGTGCTCCACCGGAGAGTGCGAATGGGTTGATGGTATGGAGGAAAAGGCATATCAAGCAGAAAGGCAGATAGATGAAGACAGGCAATTTGTACTCCCAACCGTGGGCTTTGTGAAAGGCCAATATCAATGTGGCGTTGAGATAAGATACAGCCAATGATACCACGAACATGGCAAGGCTGCCGCGATAGATGGCTAATGGAAGGAGTAGAAGTGGATAGAATAAGGTTATCAGGTCGGCGCTTAGAGTGATGTATAGCAGCCATGTCCACTGACGAGAGGGGATGGGACGCGTCTTCACGAAGTCGCTCATGTCTGTATCGGGGTGCATGATGAAGAGCTTCATGATGAAGTCCGGGATGAGAAAACCAATGGCTATCATCGATACAACAGCCGTGTCGTCGCCCTGTTTGAGTAGCTGCCATGCCTTTGCGCCCCCAACTTCAAGGGCTATCCAAGCACAAAGTAGCGTAAGAAAATAGAAGTATGCTGCTACAATGATAGGTCTCCATTCGAAGTTGCGACGCTTCTGAACGAGCCACATGTGGAGAAGTAAGCGTATCATTGGGCTATGAAATAATGGTTTAATTCGTCAAATGCGCTGCCGGCTTCGTTGGCAATGTCTTTGACGATGTACCCTTTCTCCAAGAGAAGGATACGGGTAGTCACATCGGTAATGTAGTTTAGGTTGTGGCTGGAGATGATAACGGTGGTGCCAAGTCGCTCATTGAGTCGCTTGATATGGTGTGCCACAGCTATTTGTGACGACGGGTCGAGGTAGTTAAAAGGCTCGTCGAGTATCAGTATTTGGGGCTCAATGAGCATCGCACCGATGATTCCTATCTTTTGGCGGTTGCCCTCTGAGAATTCTTTGAGGTATTTGCCGGTGCCTAACACCTCGTCGTGCATGAGGTCGCTATATTGTTCCAACCGCATTTTTGCAATGTCGTGGTCGATTCCGTAAGCGTCGGCTATGAATTGGAAATACTCTTCGGGTGTGTAGAAATCAATGAGGAAACGACGATCTATGTACGACCCTGTGTAGTGTTTCCACGTCGTGTCTTCGTTGACAGGGACTCCGTTGCTGAGCACTTGTCCCGTTGTTGCCTTAATCAGGTCAAGCATTAATCGGAGCAGGGTGGTTTTCCCTGCTCCGTTGTTGCCTACCAAGCCGATGATTTCTCCGCTCTTGAAAGTGAGTGTGTCGATACTAAGAGCTGTCTTTTCGCCATAGACTTTGCTCAATTCGCATAATTGTAGTTCCATGAAATGATTTAATTTAAGTTTCGCCGGTGGCTCGACTTGGGAGTTCTTTGGAGTTAAAAGGGAGTTAACGGAAGATAACAGACACTTGTCGGATACCTCCCACTAACTCCCTTTTAATTTCCGTTAGCTCCTCAGATTATTTCACCCACTTGTCTAATACAGGTTCGGTGACTCCTGTGAGTTCGCTCTTCTTCTCGTCGTTCAGTTGCTCAAAGATGACGATCTTGTTTTCGCCTTTCTTCAAGAAACATCCCGGTAGGTAGAGCGTTTGCTGTGGTCCGACCTTCCAATAGCGTCCGAGGTTGATTCCGTTTACGAAGACGATGCCCTTACCCCATTTCTCCATATCGAGGAAAGTGTCTCCTACGGTGTCCAATTTGAATGTACCGCTGTAGAGAACAGGTGCCCCGGCATTGTATCCGGCGGGCATCTTATCTACGTTAGGCATCTCGCTCATAGGCAGACCGCGCATTTCCCAGTTGCCTGTAATCTCGTTTCCACCGATGGTGATAGGCTCGATGATACCCTTATGGTTGGCTGTGATGCGTGCACCATAGTTGATACGGCCAAAGTTTTCGACCAAGATGTCGAGTGTACTGTTGAAAGGTACGTTTATTTCCAAGCTGTCCTTGCCGGTTACACGGTTCAGTTCACCCACCTTTTCACCATTGATATATACTACGCCGAAGTCTGCGATGCCCGGCACTTTCATCATTCCGCTGATGGGTTGGTTGAAGTGTCGACGGTAAAGTACATATCCATGACCTTGATTCAACTGCTCAAAATTGAGCGGAGTGTCGCTCTCTACGGCTTTTACACCTTCTAGCAGAGTGAGTACATCGGCTGTCTTAGTGAGTTTGATTTGTGGTATCGAGATGACAGGAATGCGCTCCGGAACTGCCGGAACCTTATATTTTACCGACTTGCTGAGCAACTCTCTCAGTGCATTATACTTAGGAGTGGCCCATCCGGCTTCGCTGATAGGAGCGTCATAGTCGTAGGTTGTCATGTCGGGTTGTATGTCGTTCTTCTTCGCATAGTTCGCTCCTGAGGTGAAACCGAAGTTGGTTCCGCCATGAACCATGTAGTAGTTGAAGCTTACACCGGCATCCAAATATTTCTTGGTCTGCTTCACTATGCTCTCTGTAGAGACGAGTGGACGCTTTTCATTCCAGTGACATAGCCAACCGGGATAGAATTCTGCCACCATGTAAGGGCCTACACCGTTGTTGTATTCGTTTACGGTCTTCTTTAAATTCTCGATGTTGTCTTCGCCATTAGCAGTGGGAAGAATGCCCTTAACGGCTCCACCTTTGAACAGCCAACTACCATCTGAGGTGAATCTAGGGATGTTGAAGCCCACCTCGTCGAGTATTTTTACAATCTTGGCATTGTATGCTTTGTGTACTTCTAAGGGTATATCCTTGCGTTGAGCCACGTAAGAACCGAACTCATTCTCGGCTTGTACCATGATGATTGGACCACCATTGGTAATTTGAAGATCCTTCACTTGGCCGGCCAACTGTGTCAAATACGTGCGACAAGCTTTGAGGAAAGCTTCGTTATCGGTACGGATAACCATATCTTTCTCGTTCTGTAACCACCAAGGATAGCCACCGAAGTCCCACTCTGCACAGCAGTATGGGCCGGGACGGAGTATCACCATCAAGCCTTCTTCGGCTGCGGTCTTAATGAATTGTTTGATATTATGGTTGCCGGTTGTCCAGTCCCATACGCCCGGAGCCACTTCGTGATGGTTCCAGAATACGTATGTAGCCACGGCATTAAGTCCCATAGCCTTCATCATCTTCAGGCGATGGCGCCAGTAAGGAGCCGGAATGCGAGCGTAATGCATCTCTCCGGAGTGGAGTTGGATAGGCTTTCCGTCGTACAAGAAATTACCCGATTGAATAGCGAACGTATGCTTTACGTTCTTTGCTGCATGTGCTCCTACTGTCAAAGTAAGGAACAGTGCGGTACAAAATAATTTTAAATGTCTCATATTTAGGTTGATGGTTATTAGTCAATAAGCCCATAGCTGGGGCTGCTTTTCGTGCAAAGATATAGCAAATTTTCCGAAGTCGTCTCGCTATTGTGTGAACTTTTTATATTTGTTGTGAAAAGATGAAGTGTTCATGGTGCTTTTATTGTCGGAAAATATGTATATTTGTGTCGTCCAAATATCAGTAAATATAATGGAAGCAAACACTCTCTTTGAAAATAGGTATCGACTTTCGAAGGCCATGATGTACGATTTTGTGAAGATCGTATATGGTATTAAAACATATATTCTCGCTTTTGCTTTAATCCTACTGTGTGCCTTTTATATTTGGGATATAGCATACTGGAAAGGCGATACGGTTGGCGGTGTGGTCATGCTGGCTATTCTTTTGTTCGGCCTCATGGCCATATCTCCTTACTTCACAGCCCGCCGCGGCTTTAAAGCTATGCGGAAACGCACCAAGGCTTTGCATGGAGTGGAAGACCCCGAAGTATGTTTTGAGTTCGGAGACAGAATCGTATGCCACGTCAATGAGAATGTATCTTATTATGACTACAGCCAAATCTTAAAATATAAGGAGCGTCCCCATGTCATCGCCTTGCTGCTTTCGAAGAACACGGGTATAATGCTCGACCCTCAGGGTTTCACCGTTGGCACCTTGGAAGATTTCAGGCGATTTATCGAAAAGAAGTGTCTGCAGGTGAAGAAGAGGATGTAAGAGGTTATCCCAGTAGGTCGGCTGGGTTACAACAGAAAAAATCTTCGGCTTTCATACCACCTTCGCCATCAACCAAGGAGTTGATAGGATGGAATTTGTCTCTAAATACTGATAGGGCGGTGTTAGTGGTCTCGCTATTGCTTTTTACCTCGATGGTGGCAATTCTACCGTTCTTGTGGATAATGAAACCTACCTCGTCGTTTCCCTCTCTCCAGTAGTTGAGATGGTAGCGATGAGTAAAGGCATAATTAATCAGGTGACCCCAGCATCTTGGAGATTTCCTATCATCTTGGTCAAAGATACAATTTCTCCCGAATAAGAAGCTCCCAATTCAAATGTTTGGCGTAGTAGTGCAGGCTTATTGACCACGGAATTGTATAAGATGTCTTTGTTAATGGTTGCATCGACAATAGTGCTATGGACATAAGCTCGCCATCGTTCTTCATTCTTGATGAGCGATGCACTTCCCGGATAGCCTACGAAGAAGATGTATTGTTCTAAAGAATAACCAAAAGCATCGCGCATTTCGGGGTACGACCAGTGCGACATTCTTATTTCTTCGAAGCGTCCCATGAGCGACTCTGATAGTCCGTGGAGGAGCATGATGCGCGAGGAACCAAGCAGGATAACCTTGATATTGATACCGTTAAAAGTATCGGCATCCCATTCGCGTTTTACGGCTTCGCTCTAATTATTAATTTTTTGTATCTCGTCTATGATGAGTATGCATTCTTGAAGTGCCTCTAATCTCATCTTGGCTCTTACATTTGCCCAACAATCTCCTATCCAATCGGTTTGTGTGGCGGGTATGTTGTCGGCTGTAAAAAAGGAAAATGGCAAGTCGGTGTCATTCAATACTTGGCGAATAAGTGTTGTTTTGCCAACTTGTCGTGGTCCCATAACTACTTGGATGAATTGCCTCGGCTCTTTCATTCTTTGCATTACCGTATGATATTGACTTCTTTTATAGACCATACTCTTTATATTTTTCGACACGAAATACAATATTTTACTCAACGGACTGAGTAATTTTACTCAATAGACAGAGTAATTTTACTCAATAGATGGCGTGAAATTAGTATAAATTATTAATTACATATTCCGTTAAGAAAGAACGGATTCGATTAAAATCATCTAATCGTTGTATAAATTCTGTATTTAATTTTGTGTCAAAACATTTCATTGGTAGCCTCATTGTTTTCTCCAATAACTCTCCGACATATTCTATACCAATATTGAAATTAACTTTGCTTAATACGACAGAACTTAAAGTATTGGATAATATATAACCCCCAAAAAAAGATAGCTGAACAAGAGATAATCTCAATATCGTATGAAGGTTTTTCTCCACAACTCCTTTATCAATGATTGATTGATATAAATAAGGAATCATCCAACTACATAACATTGAAATTATTAGTAATACAAGAGATTTATATATTTTAGTTTTAGACGTTACATATTTTTTTTAAAGTGACACTGCAATAGACCAATCATTCTTTTGTTTTGGAAAATTTGTTTCATAAAAAATAATTGTTGGTTGAGTAAGTATCACAATCCCATCTTCTTTTTCTTCAAGCCAGTATCTCTTTATTTCTTTTTCTGTAAATTTTATTTTTCCATTAGCAGGATCAGCAATATAATACGAATAGGTATTATCTCGTTCTTTTTTAACTTTATATAAAACAACAAAATGATTGCTATTCCAATGTAGAATAACTGGAGACTGCATCTTAACAATTGTTGCAAAGTTGCTTTTGCAACAATTGTATTAAGACCTAATTCCGTTGCTCTATTCTTAACATCTCTGATTGTTATGCCAATACGAGATATGCTAAGACCCTCTTTTATATTTTGTAGCGAAACAGGCTTTCCATAGAATGCACAGAGCATCTGCAAGCATACGGCTCCACAGTCTGTACTCTCCATTTGCCAAAGTGATTTATTTTTTTTAAAATTTACTTTTAATAATTAATATCAATTCCTCGTTCTATTCCCTCATTGTTCAAGGAGCGTTTGGTATTGTTTCGTTTTTTGCCAAAATCAAGCCTATAACTCACGCCCAACAACAGCATATTAGCATTATCCTTGATACATTGGCTGTATTCTTCGGGGTGGACGTCTGATACGACGATATTCTCATAAACACTGCCTCGCTTTGTGAACATATTCACCCCTGTAAGTGAAAAGTGCCAGTTCTTGTACTTATACTGAATCTTGACAGTGTTCCACCTATCCTTTGTGCTGTATGAGTTTCCTGACAAGATATAGTCGGGCTGTATCTGATACATAGCAGTTATAAGCCAATTACCGAAAGACAACGTCCCATTCAGGGATGCGTATAGTCGGTTCCTGACATAACTCTTATCTGTCATGGTGATATGCAAATTGTTCCAACCTACGTTCCCCCATACTGTTGCAAACCCGAAAAGCTCTTGTGTTGCTAAGTTCAACTCAAGATTGAATTGGTCGTTATGCTGTCCGTTAATGGGGCGACTCATAAACATATCATAATACGGACTTGAAACATCACTGATATAGCTATAAGTATAGTAGATAGGTTTCTCTGTCCTGCTGTAAGAAGCCCACAAAGAGCCCGTAAAACGTTTATCAGCATATCGTACATACACCCTGTTCCTAATGTAGGAAGACGGTTTCAGGTCTGGGTTACCCTGCCGGATGGTAATGTCGTCAACCCTTTGTGTCAGGGCAGACTGCTGCGTAACTGACGGCAGCGACGGTTCGAGCATCAGCAGATAATTCAACGTCAGACGTTGTGATAGCGGATAATTGACAACGATGTTTGATTTCAGCCTTACAGCATCTGTCTTGTACGAGTTGTTGTTGGCATGATTGTAAATGCCGATAGCACTAAGGCCGTAATTCAGACGCTTGATTTTTCCCTGGAGTTGACCGTACACCGACAGCCTGTTCTGAGTGATTTTACCCTTACCTAAAATCCCATTCTCTGTTTGTTCGTTGTCGGTACTGTTATAATACTCCTTGATTCCCAAGGCTGCGACAAGGTTCTTGAGGGTTTTAGAATACATCATATCGGCAGTTAAACGCCACGACTTATCGTTTGTTAGCGACAGTACGGAATCATCGGGCAACGGACTTTGATATAAGTTGATGTATCGACGGTTATAATCCCCCGACCCATATATGCCATACACATTGGCTTCAATGTATTGTGTTTCGTCTATCTGTTTTTTGAAGAACAAATCGATTGTGGGCAGACAGTATTTCAATTTTTTGTGCGTCAGGTTCTGATATTTTGACAGGTTACCCATATATTGCTGCGTGTTCCATGAATCTTCATCCATCTTTTGATTCTCAATTCCAAAACCAGCCTTTGCCGCAAAAACCGTATTAGGATCATGCATATAGGTATAACCCAATGATATCGTATTCCACCAGTAGCGGAAGTCGCCGGGTATTCCGTTTCTTTCTCTCAAGACTGGGGCATTCCGTCCGATAAACTCACTGGAAGAGTTTATTTCCCTCTCATCGTAATCTCTCCAGTTGGTGCTATAATTGAGTTCCCATTCGGATTTCTTGCGATAATACTCCAAACCAATATTGCCATTGAGAAAACCTGCATTATCCCCTGTCAGCACATTGGCGATGACCGATCCCCCATCACCTCTCGGATTGAGTATCACATTAATCACCCTGCGGTTTTCATATCTTACGTCAGGATTGTCATGGTATTCAATACGTAAGATACGTTGCGGGTTTAACGCCAAGAAATGACTTAGACTACACGGTCTTCCGTTAATCTTAAAAACAGGTGTCGCATTATCCACCTGAACCGTTTGCAAAGACTCGTTCACCGTCAGTCCCGGCATTTTATATTGCATGTCGCTCAACAGTGACAAACCGTTGGCTGCCCGGTCCAACTCCTTTCTTGACGGGATGATGATATATCTGTCTGGCTTTTGAATGACCGTTTGGGCAGTGACAACAACCTCTCCCAAACTCACTTCCATAGGTTTAAGTTCTATTGTACCCAAATCTACAAACTTACCGTCAGTTCCCGATATTCTGATGTAGACCGTGGTATAATCCTCTTTCGATATTTCGATTGTCAATATAGAATCAGTGACGTTTGCCGATGAAAACATCCCCGATGGGTCGGTTTCAACCCCGACAACCACCTTCTTCATACTGTTACGTCCGATAACCAAGGCTTTCCGTATCGGCTTACCCTTTTCGTCAACCACAGATCCCTTTACTACATATGCATGCAAGAATATGGATTGCAATAACATAACCAAAGCAAAAAATATCTTTCGCATAGTCTAATTTTATTGTTAGTACCCGTTGGCAGAATTAAGTATGCACTAAATTAATTCCACCAACGGGTTTTTATGAGGTTTTTTCTTACCTCTTTTCGTTTTCCTCTTCTTGCTCGTTGAGGTCTTCACCCCAATGCACACGAGCCTCACGCTTTTCGCGTTCGCGTACTTCCAATACTTTCTGTGGGTAGAAAATCATGCGGAGCGACTGGTTGTAGTTGAAGTAGTTCCATATCCAGTTGAGCAATACCACCACCTTGTTGCGCACGCCCAAGATGGAGCGTAGGTGCACTAAGAGCCACATGAGCCATGCGATGAAACCGCTCAAACGGATACTTGCGAACTCGGCTACAGCCTTATTGCGTCCTACGGTGGCCATCGAACCGAGGTTCTTATAATGGAATGGTTTCAGTTCTTTGCCTTTTTCGAGTCGGCGAAGGTTTTTACCGAGGTTTACCCCCTGCTGGATAGCTACTTGAGCCAGCTGTGGATGACCGTTGGGATAGGCTTCGTCGCCACTCATAATACACTGGTCGCCGATGCTGAATACATCTTCTAATCCCTCTACTTGGTTGAATTCGTTCACCTTGATACGTCCGCCGCGCCCTAAAAGAGCATTGTCGAGATTGCCGACAGGCTGTCCTTTGACGCCACTCACCCAGATGAAAGTACGTGTAGAAATGCTGCTACCGTCGGCCAACATCACTTTGTGATCTTGGTAATCGGTTACCATCTTATTGAGTAGTACGTTGACACCCATGTTACGCAGGTATTTCTCTACCTCATCAGACGATTCTTTAGAGAAAGCAGGGAGTAATCGGTTGCCCGCCTCGATGAGGTAGATATTCATGAGCGACGCATCCAAGTCGGGATAGTCGTGAGGTAAGATAGTGTTCTTCATCTCTGAGAGCACGCCAGCCACCTCTACGCCCGATGCACCACCACCAACAACGACAACGTTCAAGAGTTCTTGTTGTTCCAATTTGGTAGCACAGGTGATGGAACGCTCTATGTTTGAGAGAATGGCATTCTGCAATCCCATGGCTTCAGATACCGTTTTCATGGGTACGGCATTGTGCTCTACGTTCACGTTTCCGAAGAAATTGGTGGTTGCTCCAGCCGAGAGTACGAGGTAATCGTACTCCACTTTGCCGATGGAAGTTTGTATAATCTTCTTGTCAGGATATATCGCACGCAGCTCGGCCATACGGAAATATAGGTTCTTACGGTTTTGAAAGTTCCGTCTGAAAGGGAAAGAGATGGAGCTGGGTTCCATTCCTGCCGATGCTACTTGGTAAATCAATGGGGGGAATTGATGGTAGTTGTTCTTGTCGATGAGAATCACTTGATAGTCGGCTCCTTTCAACTTGTTAGCCAGTTTTAGTCCTCCGAATCCGCCACCAACGATAACTACTCTCTTTTGATTGCCTTTGCTAATATTTAAACTCATATCCTATATACTTTAAAACCATTGCAAAATTACTCAATTTTAGATAAATATACTCTACTCACTTATGATTATTTTATCGCTGCAGATATTTTTCAGTATTGCTGCCTCGACTTTTCAGTGCTGTTGAATGGGCTTGGCAGCAATTCTGATGAGCCGTAGCAGTAGCCCCACCCCAACCCTCCCCAAAAGGGGAGGGGGCAAAGGTAAGAGTTAAAAGGTAAGAGATGTAGAGCCAGAAAGTTTTCCGTCTTACAAGCAAATAAGCCTCTTAGTATACCAATCTATACTAATATAGGTGTAAAAGGTACAAATACCACTTATTTTTATTACTTTTGCAATCAGAATATAATCAAGGGAATGACGGCTCATGTTAACCCGTTTTTGGCACAGTGAAGAGCGGTCGACCTACAAAACAATACGACAATGGAATACAATTTCAGAGAAATCGAGAAGAAATGGCAAAAGCGTTGGGTGGAGAATGCTACCTATCGTGTGACTGAGGACAAGACACGTAAGAAGTTCTATGTGCTCAATATGTTCCCATACCCATCGGGTGCCGGCTTGCATGTGGGCCATCCACTGGGCTATATAGCCAGCGACATCTATGCTCGCTACATGCGTTTGCAAGGTTATAATGTGCTCAATCCGATGGGATACGACGCTTATGGTTTGCCGGCTGAGCAGTATGCTATTCAAACAGGGCAGCATCCGGCCATCACAACCGAGCAGAATATCAACCATTATCGCGAACAGCTCGACAAGATTGGATTCTGTTTCGACTGGGAACGTGAAGTGCGTACTTGCGAACCGGGGTATTATAAGTGGACACAGTGGGCCTTTGAGAAGATGTTTGAATCGTATTATTGCAACGAAGAACAGAAGGCTCGTCCCATCACGGAGCTTGTGGAATATATCTCAAAGAATGGTACCAAAGGCTTGACAGTGGCTCAAAGCGAGGACTTGGACATCACGGCCGAGCAGTGGAATGGCATGAGCGAGAAGGAACAACAGCAGGTGTTGATGAACTACCGTATTGCTTATCTAGGCGAAACAATGGTTAACTGGTGTGCCGGACTGGGTACGGTGTTGGCCAACGACGAGGTGGTCGATGGCGTAAGTGTACGCGGTGGCTATCCCGTGGTACAAAAGAAGATGCGCCAATGGTGCTTGCGCACATCGGCGTATTCACAGCGTTTGCTCGATGGATTGGACAGTGTAGACTGGACTGACTCGTTGAAAGAGACCCAGCGCAACTGGATTGGTCGTTCGGAGGGTACCGAGGTGAAGTTCAAGTTGGCGAAAGCAGTGTCTGACAAGTCTGTTTTATCCGACCAATCTGACCTTTCAGAGTTCATTATCTTCACCACTCGTGCCGATACGATGTTTGGTGTTACGTTCATGGTATTGGCTCCTGAGAGCGAATATGTGGCTCAGGTAACTACCGATGAGCAGCGTGAAGAGGTGGAGAAGTATCTGGAATACGTGAAGAAGCGTACCGAACTCGACCGTATGAGCGACCGAAAAGTGACGGGTGTGTTCTCTGGTAGCTATGCCATCAACCCATTCACAGGCAAGCAGGTACCTATTTGGATTAGCGAATATGTATTGGCCGGCTATGGAACAGGTGCCATTATGGCCGTTCCGGCACACGATAGTCGCGACTATGCGTTTGCAAAACATTTCAATCTGCCTATTATCCCGCTGATTGGGGGAGCCGATGTGAGTGAGGAAAGTTATGATGCCAAGGAGGGAATTGTATGCAATTCGCCGGCTCAAGGAGAGTCGAGTTGTGGTTTGGTGTTGAATGGTTTAAGTGTCAAAGAAGCCATTGCAGCCACAAAAAAATATGTTGAGAGCAATGGATTGGGCCGTGTGAAGGTGAATTATCGCCTCCGCGATGCCATCTTCTCGCGTCAACGCTACTGGGGAGAGCCGTTCCCCGTGTACTATAAAGATGAGATGCCTTACATGATTCCGGAAGAATGCCTGCCGTTGGAGTTGCCCGAAATCGATAAATACGAACCAACGGAGACGGGCGAACCACCATTGGGACGTGCTAAGATGTGGGCGTGGGACACCGCGAACAAGAAAGTGGTAGACAAGAGTCTTGTAGACAACGTGTCGGTATTCCCCATCGAGCTCTATACCATGCCCGGATTTGCGGGTAGTTCGGCTTATTATCTGCGCTATATGGACAACCGTAACGATGAGGCTTTGGTGTCGAAAGAGGTCGATAACTATTGGCAGAACGTAGATTTGTACGTCGGTGGTACCGAACATGCGACCGGACACCTTATCTATTCGCGCTTCTGGAACAAGTTCTTGTATGATATGGGCGTGAGTTGCAAGGAAGAACCGTTCCAGAAACTCATCAATCAAGGCATGATACAGGGACGCTCCAACTTTGTATATCGGGTGAATAACGCCGACTCGGCCAAGGCTCCTGTCTTCGTATCGTTGGGTTTGAAAGACCAATACGAGACCACTCCGATTCACGTCGACGTGAATATCGTGAATGCAGATGTACTCGATACCGAGGCCTTTAAGGCTTGGCGACCGGAATATAAGAATGCAGAATTCATCCTCGAAGACCGTAAATATATTTGTGGTTGGGCTGTGGAGAAGATGTCGAAGTCTATGTTCAACGTTGTCAACCCGGACATGATTGTCGATAAATATGGTGCCGATACACTGCGATTGTACGAGATGTTCCTCGGCCCGGTGGAGGCTAGCAAGCCTTGGGATACCAATGGTATCGATGGATGTCACCGTTTCTTGAAGAAACTTTGGGCACTCTTCTGGGATGCACGTGGCGAGAATGACACGTTCTTGGTCAATGACGATGCTCCTACCAAGGACTCGTTGAAAAGCCTACACAAGTTGATTAAGAAGGTAACCGATGATATTCAGAAGTTCTCATACAACACTGCTATCAGCGCTTTCATGATAGCTGTGAACGAATTGAGCCAGCAGAAG
The DNA here is from genome assembly GCF_000762865.1 of Prevotella sp. S7 MS 2. Taxonomy (NCBI): domain Bacteria; kingdom Pseudomonadati; phylum Bacteroidota; class Bacteroidia; order Bacteroidales; family Prevotellaceae; genus Prevotella; species Prevotella sp. S7 MS 2. The sequence continues at coordinate 28,839 of NZ_JRPT01000028.1, forward strand.
TGTCATAGTCGCGAGATATTGCGTGCGTTGACCATTATCATCGCACCGTTTGCACCGCATATTGCCGAAGAGTTCTGGGCTTCGTTGGGCGAGCAGGGTAGCATTTGCGATGCACAATGGCCGGCTTTCGATGAGCAATATCTGGTGGAAAGCGAGATTCAATTGGCCATTTCCTTTAACGGAAAGGCTCGCTATCAAAAGACATTTGCGGCCGATGCAACCAAGGAATTCATGGAGAAAGCCGTGTTGGAAGATGAGCGTAGTCAGAAATATCTAGAGGGAAAGAGCATCGTAAAGGTGATTGTCGTGCCCAAGAAGATAGTTAATATCGTACTTAAATAAATCAGTATATGAATTTACCCTTTAACATTAGCCCCGTCATACGCGACGAAGTCAGGGACTATCTGTACTTGACACTGGGACTACTGCTCTTCTCTTTCGGGTGGGCAGTGTTCCTCTTACCATACGGAATCGTTACCGGTGGTGTGACGGGTATTGCTGCTATCATCTTCTATGCGACGGGAATACCGTTGGCTTACTCCTATTTTGTGCTCAATGCGTTGTTGTTAGGTGTCGCATTGAAGATACTTGGAGTAAAGTTTTTGATGAAGACCATCTATGCAATCTTGGTTCTTTCGCTGCTTCTTGATGTTGCTCAGAAAGCCGTTACACAGCCCGATGGCACGTTGCTTAGAATACTTGGCGATGGTCAAGACTTCATGTCGCTCATCCTTGGTTGCTCGTTTACGGGTGCATCGTTGGCCATTGTGTTCCTACATAACGGTTCAACGGGTGGTACGGACATCATTGCTGCGGTGGTCAACAAGTATCATAACATCTCTCTGGGGCGTGTATTGATCTTCGTAGACCTTTTGATTATTGGTAGTTCTTACCCTGTTTTCGAGGATTGGAGGAAGCTTGTGTTCGGTCTTTGTACGATGGTTATCGAGAATTTCGTACTTGATTATGTGATGAATGCGCGTCGAGAGTCGGTTCAGTTCATGATATTCAGCAAGAAATATCAAGAGATTGCCAATGCCATTGGTACACAGATGGATCACGGTGTGACCATTCTCGATGGGCATGGATGGTATACCGGACAGGAAATGAAGGTGCTTTGTATTCTTGCCAAGAAGCGAGAAAGCCAGTATATCTTCCGTCTTATCAAGATGATTGACCCTAATGCGTTTGTCAGTCAGTCGGCCGTTATCGGAGTATATGGTGAAGGTTTCGACGAGATGAAGGTGAAAGTACCTAAGGGTATAGAAAAGAAATGAAGATAGTTTTTGCTACCAACAATGCTCATAAACTCGATGAGATTCGACGAATATTGGGCAATCGCTGTGAAATAGTGTCGCTTGCCGATATCGGTTGTCATGAAGATATTCCCGAAACAGGCGATACTTTGGAAGCAAACGCGTTGCAAAAAGCGCAGTATGTGTACGAACATTACGGCTTGAGTTGCTTTGCCGACGACACAGGGTTGGAGGTTGAGGCGCTCGATGGAGCCCCCGGTGTGCACAGTGCACGCTATGCTGAGGGTACCGATCACGATTCCGAAGCTAATATGGCGAAGTTGTTGAGAGAGCTAGAAGGTAAGGATAATCGCCGCGCACAGTTCAGAACGGTGATTTGTTTGATTCAGAATGGCCCTCTCCGTCTCCCCCATGAAGGGGGAATGTCTTCTCCTTTATCGAAGCATTCTCATGCTTATCAAACAGCAAATCGTGCTAACTATGGTATCCTAAAAGCTTTTAGGGAGGAGAACATTGGTCATACGACAGATGCCGAACGTGCATTATGGGATGCTATCAAGTGCGAAAATCTTGGTTTTAAGTTTCGCAAACAACATATAATAGGTGATTATATTGCTGATTTCGTGTGTCTTTCTGTGGGCTTAATAGTAGAAGTTGATGGTGAATATCATCGCTCTTACGACCAGCGAATTACCGATGAGCAACGTACACAAGACTTAAACAAATTGGGATTTGAGGTTGTTAGGTTTGCCAATGAAGAAGTTATTGGGAATATGGATGGCGTAATTCAAACTATTAAAAAACATCTTAGTGAATTACAAACACTAAAATTTGCTTCTCAACAAACTTCCAAAGTCTCCTCCTTAGGGGACGATTCAACAGGGACAATGACAGTATCTTATTCTGATTCTAGTCTTCAAGTCTCCCCTTCAAGGGGAGATTTAGAGGGGCCTATCTTCTTCTCTGGTTCTGTTTCCGGCACCATTGCACACTCAAAGAGTGGAAGTGGGGGATTCGGATACGACCCGCTGTTTGTTCCGGAAGGCTATGATAAGAGTTTTGCGGAATTGGGTGCTGAGGTGAAAAACAAGATTTCGCATCGCGCCAGAGCCGTGGAGAAGTTGGCAGAGTATCTCCATTCACTCGAAGAATAGGACGTCTTGATTACGCAGCTGTCGATACTTCTGCCCACCTACAACTGCTATTGTATGCGTTTGGTGGCCGCATTGCATGCTCAATGTGCTGCCATTCGTGCTTTAACATTTGAGATAATCGTGGCCGACGATGCTTCCACGGAGCACCGCTATGTGGAAGCTAATCGCTCTATTCGGCAGTTCGACCACGTGTCTTATATCGAATGCGAAGTCAATCGTGGTCGTTCGGGTATTCGAAACTTCCTTACTGCGCAATCACATTATCCCTTTTTGCTCTTTATTGATGGCGATTTGGCGCTCGATAATCCTCATTTCATCTTGCAATATCTATCCTCACAGGCCGATATCGTGGTAGGTGGAATAACTATTGGAGGCACTGTAGAACTTTGGAAGGACAATCTTCGATGGCTCTATGAGAAACGGTCGGAGTGTAAACATACCGTCGAAAGAAGACAACAGTACGGTTTTCGGCAGTTTCGTAGTACTAATTTCCTTGTTCGTAGAGTTGTTGCCGAGCGGTGTCCGTTTGATGAAAGTATCCGAATCTACGGTTATGAAGACGTGTTGTTTGGCAAGTTCGTTGAGCAACAGGGCTTTACTATTGCGCATATTGACAATCCCGTGCAGCTCAATGAGTTTGAGTCGAACGCTCTTTTCTTACAAAAAACAGAGCAATCTTTGCGTGTTTTATCCGGTTGTCGCAATCGATTGCAGGGTTATTCGTCCTTACTTCACGTGATCGAAATACTTCATCGGCTTCGATTGCATCCCTTTTTCAAACAGCTATACCATCTCTTTGGTTCCCGTATCAAACATCGGTTGGAAGGCAATAAACCCAATGTTTTTCTGTTAAATATATACAAGCTTCTCTTTTTTGCTAGCCTTATCAATCCTAAAGAAGACGTATGAAACAACGAATATTCAATTTGATAACCTTCCTTTGTGTCGCTTGTACTGCCTTACAAGCCGCGTCTATCGGCACATGGAAGGCTTATCGTGCTTACAGTGATATTACCGATGTGCAGCAAGGTGGCAATATGCTCTATGTGTTGGCATCTAAAAGCCTGTACACTTACAACAAAAATGACCACAGCTTGCAACTTTATGACAAGACCAATGGGTTGAGTGGTACCGATATTTCGTTTATAGCATGGTCGCAAACTGTCCGTAAACTTATCATTGTTTATACCGATGGGAACATCGATTTGCTCTCTGCTGATGGGCGAACTACCAATATTTTAGGCTATTATAATGCCAGTGTTGCCGGCGATAAAACGATCTATGGGGTTGATATCAACGGCAAATTTGCCTATCTTTCCACCGGTTTCGGAGTTGTCAAGGTCAATATGGACAATGCCGAAATAGCTGAAACATATCATCTCGGATTCCGTATAGACTATACATATATTGATGGTGCCAAGCTGTATGTGGCTTCCAGTGTGCAAGGACTTTATGCCGCTGCACTCTCAAGTAATTTGCTTGATAAGGCAGTATGGGCTCGTGTGGGCGATTATCAAGCCTATGTAAAGTCGATAGACGATGCCCTCTTGACGCAAGTAAAGTCGTTGAAGCCCGGTGGTCCCAAGTATAATGATTTTGGTTTCCTACTTTTTAAGCATGGAAAACTCTATTCAGTTCCGGGATATGCAGATAATCTTCCGGCTGTTATCCAGATATTTGATGGGAGCGACTGGGCTGTGACAAATGAAAAACAACCGTCATTGAACCACGTATTTGTGAACTTTGCGGCGTTGAGTGTAGACCCCACCAATGAGAAGCATGTTTTTGCTTGTGGGCAAACGGGGGTATATGAGTATCTCAACAACGAGATGGTGAAGGAGTATTCCAATCATAATAGTCCGCTACAGACGGCTTCCACAGTAGGCAACAATAATCGCAATTATGTTGTGACAACTGGACTTTGCCATGACAATACAGGTAATCTGTGGGTCATGAATAGCATTAGTCCCTCCACGTCTATCCTTGAATTGCAGAATGACAATACGTGGGAAGCTTTTTACCATAAAGAGTTGATGGTCTATAACAATCGTTCTTGGGAGAATATGGCGGATGTTATGTTTGATAGTCGTGGTCTCATGTGGTTTGTCAATAACTTCTATCGTGTACCGGCATTGGCCTGTTATCAGCCGGCTACCGATGTTATTAAGACTTATCCTACTATTACTAACCAAGACGGAACGCCCCTCCAAATAGGTTATGTGCGTTGTGTGGAAGAAGATTTGGATAAGAATATATGGGTGGGAACGAATGTCGGACCTGTCTATCTATCTGCTTCCGAGATAGCAAATAATGGAAATACATTCATACAAGTGAAGGTGGCGCGTAACGATGGTACCAATTTTGCCTCCTACTTATTAAGTGGTGTGGATATTCTCTCAATGGCTATAGATGGTGCCGGGCGCAAATGGTTCGGTACAAATGGCAATGGTGTCTACCTCATCAGTGCTGACAACCAGACTGAGTTGCAACATTTTGTGGCATCAAGTAGCCCACTTCTCTCCGACGAGGTACAGAGTATAGCCATTGACGATGCCTCCGGTGTGGTGTATTTCGGTACATCCAAGGGACTTTGTTCGTATCAAAGCGATGCCACCAAAGCTGCCGATATCATGACCAAAGAGACGGTCTATGCCTATCCGAACCCTGTTCGCCCCGACTATACCGGGCCTATCACGGTAGTGGGATTGACCTATGATGCCGATGTTAAGATAGTTTCGGCAGCCGGATATTTAGTTAAACAAGGGCGCAGCAATGGTGGTACGTTCGTTTGGGACGGCACCGGTACGAATGGAAGGCGTGTCCCTAGTGGAATATATATGGTACAAACGGCTACGCAAGATGGCGATAAAGGAACGGTATGTAAGATTGCCATCATTAATTAACCAGTATTATGCGACAGTATATACATACTCATTGGGCTATTGCCATTATTCTATGCTTCTTCCCTGTTGCCTTATGGGCCCTGCTACAGTTACAACCTACATTTGATGATTGGACTTACTTGACGACTCCCTACACCGGAAAACTATCGGAAGTCATTTTTCCTGCAGGCGTCTATTGGCGTCCGTTCGACGGATTGATAGGCTATGTGCTGGGCTTCAATTACCATCTATTCCCTGCGCTTAACCATCTGATAGTGCTTTTGGGACATACTTTGGCTGCCGTATGTGTATTCCTTTTGTGCCAAAAATTGAAGTTTAAGGCTGCTTCTACAAACATAGCTACCTTGTTTTTCTATCTTGCTCCGGGCATGTTGGGCACGGTGTTGGATATCGATTCCATTAACCAGACTTACTCAGCTTTGTGGGGATTGATAGGACTTCTACTTTTTTTGCGTTATCAAGGTAGCGTTCGTATTGCTTGTTATGTCGTTTGTTGTTATTTTGCAGTGCTTTCCAAGGAGAACGGAATCCTTTGGTTTGCCATTATCCCTCTCTTTGCTTGGGGAATCAATAGGCTTTCCATGCGTTGCTTATGGCAGTTTGCCGGTCTTGCATTTGGCTGCATATTGCTGTATGGTATTGCAAGATTGTCATTGCCCAACAGTGGGATGTATGTCAACAATGAATATTATAGTTTTGCTTTGGCAGTCAAGATCAAGAATATCGCCAAGTTTGTGGCAGTTACATGTGTCCCTACTGATTATGTAGGTCTCATGCGTCGAAGCCCTATTGGTATTGCCGGTGCAGTCTTAACCTTCTTTATGGCCATGCCGTTTTACCTGTCATTGTTTGCTTCAAAGGTCCGTTATTGGCGCGAACGGACGTTTTGGATGTTCCTATTCTGCATTTTCTTAGGTGCTTCCATTCACTTGGCAACTATCTTTACCGTCATGCATGCCTACGCTTCTTTAGGTTTGGAAGCTCTCTTGGTAGCCTATCTGCTAGATAAGCAAACAGTCTCTAAGCGTATCATAGGTTTCACCTTATTATATATGGTGTCTGCTTTCATGATAGCCACTTCCCATTGGGATGCTGCAAGAGCAGCAGGGCAATTGGCTCAACGTATGGGAGAGAACACGCTGCGAGTGCTCAAAAATCCAGTTGATAGCGTTTATAGCATCATGTTGGAAGACACTGTAATACATTATTCTTCGTTCCTTGTACCTCCTGCCAAGGCTTTTGGTTGGGGTAGAGCTGCCATACATGCAAGCGAATACCGATGGCCGAAAGAATGGAAAGATACATTGATACAGCGTGATAATAAGGCTGCTATCCCACGATTGGTAAAACTTGCACATCAAAAGGGCTATCGCTGCGTGATGGTTTATGATGGGGAGAGAATGAAGGTGGTGTCTCGATAGTTTCGTATTATCACTTGCCTGCATATCTCTTTAGTGTACAAAGATACTCTATTAGATTTAGTCTTTCCAAACAAATAGCATATTATTAGTGCATACATAGCAATGGTTCTTGGAGATGATGTTTCCCGTGCTAACCTATAATATATTGTGTCATTCGATAAGACTTATTAAAAACAAAAGGATTACCATTCATCTCAAATGGTAATCCCTTACTGTTAGCACCACGACTGGTGCCTATTGACTAAATTAGAGAGTTATGCTTACACCGCCATACCATGTTGCACCGTATACTGGAGCATACATGAAGGCTGCATCATCGAGATGTTTGCCTGTTACGATGCTTTTCACATCACCAAAAAGCATCGCGTCTGTATCTTGCGCCACGCAGTGTAGCACTGCCATCAAGGCAAAGAGTGCTACGAAATACATTCTTTTCATATTATTGAAGTTACTGTTTTAGCCGGTGCAAAATTATACTTTGTTTTACATATCAACAATACTTAAAAGTAGGTAAACATTTCTTGATTTTCTGTGGTATTGAGTTTTTAGGTATTATAAGTAAGTATTGTAAAGTGTAAATATATGCTTTCAGATGGAATTGTTTACCTTTGTGGTATGAAGAAGGTTTGTTTTTCATTTTTATTATGGTTGTTAGCAATGCCATATTGGGCTTTGGCGCAACAGTTAAGTCGCATGGCGCAAAGCTTAGAACGCCGTGGTTACGTGAATGTGAAGCAAGTTGAGCCTACTATTCAAGTGAGTCTGATGTATGGGCGTGCCGATAATTTCACGGGGCGGGTGCTTTACGATGACTTGCGCGAGGCTTACTTACATCCCCAAGCAGCCGCAGCACTGGCACGAGCACAGCGTCGGTTGAAGCAATTACGCCCCGACTTGTCACTCAAGGTGTACGATGCGGCTCGTCCCATGAGTATCCAACAGAAGATGTGGGACTGTGTGGAGAATACGTCGAAAGATATTTATGTGAGCAATCCGGCGCATGGTGGCGGTTTACACAACTATGGGTTGGCGGTTGATATCACTTTGTGTGATGCGCGAGGTGACACGCTTGATATGGGAACGAAGATAGATTATATGGGTGCGGCAGCTCATATAGACCGCGAAGATGCACTGGTGGCCGAGCGCAAAATCAGTCGTCGGGCACGCGATAATCGCCGATTGTTACGTCAAGTGATGCGTTATGCCGGTTTCAGAGGACTGCGCACGGAGTGGTGGCATTTTAATTTTAAGAGTCGGGCAGAGGCGAAACGTGCCTACCAAGTGATTAAATAAGGAGGATAGATTTCTGAATTTTGTCCAAAGGACAATTCTTTTAATTACCGTAAACCTAAAGGCTTACAGTAATTAAGTGGTTGTCTTTTAGACAGTATACTATTACAAATTAATCCTCAACACACTTCATATTTTGAGCCAACTGGGCTACGGAGCTGGCTCCGACGAGCACACTTGTCACGCCTTGTTGTTCTAAAATCCATCGCAAAGCTTTCTCTGCGAGTGTGTGTCCGGCTGCTTCGGCCTCTTGGTTCCATGTTCTGAGTTGCGCAAGAAGTTCGGGTGTGAGTCGCTCTTCGGGCAATGATGTGTGATGAGCCATGCGACTATCAGCCGGGATACCGTCTAGATAACGGTTGGTAAGCAGTCCTTGGGCAAGCGGAGAGAAGCTGATGAAGCCGATACCATGGGTGCGGCAATATTCCAATTGTCCTTCGTCCATAGGCTTACGGTTTATCATATTCAGGCAATCTTGGTAGATAAGCAACGGCACATCGCGCTTGCGTAGATACTTGTCGGCTTTCTTCAAGGCTTCCAACGGCCAACGGCTGATGCCCACATAGAGTGCTTTTCCCGCGCGTACAATATCTACTAAGGCTTGCAAAGTTTCTTCGATAGGGGTCTCTGGGTCGAATCTATGGCTGTAGAAGAGGTCTACATAGTCCAAATGCATGCGTCTAAGACTTTGGTCAATGCTTGCCATGAGATACTTACGAGAGCCCCATTCACCGTAAGGACCGGGCCACATGTCGTATCCGGCCTTTGAAGATATGAAGAGTTCGTCGCGATATGGGCGGAAATCATCGTCCATCAAGCGCCCCATTGTTTCTTCTGCCGTGCCGTAAGGAGGACCGTAGTTGTTGGCCAAATCGAAGTGGGTGATACCATGGTCGAATGCGTAGTGGGTGATAGCGCGGCTCCGTTCGTAAGGGTCTACGCCTCCGAAATTGTGCCAAAAGCCCAGTGAGATACGTGGAAGTTTCACTCCTGTGTTGCCACAACGGGCATAGAGTGTGCCGGAATGGTCGTAACGCTCTTCCGCTGCTGTGTACCGTAGTTTGAGATTCATGCTCTTTGTAGAATTAGTAGTTAGTAGTGAAGAGTTAGAAGTTTTTAGAATGAGGAATTAGGAATGAAAAGCTGTATCTTATTTTAATCAACTTCTCACTCCTAAATCCTCACTTCTCACTCTTAACTCAAAACTTTGTCGCTTTCAATCAGATTGAGTAGATGTTCCACGGCCACCTCTTGAGGGATGTTTCTCTCTACACATTCCTGTCGGCGATAGAGCGAAACCTTGCCCGGACCGGCTCCTACGTAACCGTAATCGGCATCGGCCATCTCGCCCGGACCGTTCACAATACAGCCCATGATACCAATCTTGAGACCCTTCATATCCTTGGTTGCCTCACGAATTTGGGCGATGGTCTGTTGCAAATTATATAAGGTGCGACCGCAACCGGGGCAGCTGATGTATTCTGTTCGGGTGGTACGAAGGCGCGAAGCCTGCAATATTCCATAGGCGGTTTGGTCGATGAAGCTTTGTGGAATGGTACCATCGTTCATCAGCCAGATACCGTCGGTGAGTCCGTCTATCATCAATGCGCCCATGTCGGCTGCTGCTTCGAGCTGCAAATCGCTCTTTTCAAGCTGTGAATGGCGATACATCTGTGCGAAGATAACAGGGTTTTCAACTCCCGCATTCATCATCTCGTGAACCAAAGCACGCTGCTCTCCTAATCTGTTTTGGTGATTTGAAGCACATACGACCACCACTTCTGGGTGACTCTTGAGGCATGCCAAATACTCTTCTGTGGGACAGCCATATTGCAGAACGAGGAATTTGAGCGGAGCAGAAACCTGTCCTATAAATGGCATAGCGCTTACCGGGAAGATGGGGAAGATGTGAGAAACGTCTCCACCTTGGCTTGCTAATTCGGCGTATGTGTTGAAATCGAGGATGTAGTTCTGTCCGGGGAACAACTTGTCGGGCATTGCCGAGCCGGCATAAATATAGTCCGGACGTTGCGAGGGAGTCTGCTTGTCGCGGCTATCGTCGTTTCCCAGATTACCGATAACCACAGGAACCTGTGTCCCACCCACGTGGTGTACGGGTTTGGTGTGGCGTCGTTCAGGGCGCAACCAGTCGAAACCGGTATATGGCTCGGCCGGTATGAGCATGTGACCGCTATGCTTTCCGAGGTAATCTACCAAGTGACGAGCCACAGGAATCTCGCATTCCGGCTCCTCGCTGAGCGATACACGAATGGTATCACCGATGCCATCGGCCAATAAAGCACCAATTCCTACAGCGCTTTTGATACGTCCATCTTCGCCTTCTCCGGCTTCCGTGACGCCCAAATGCAGCGGATAGTGCAAGTCTTCGCGCTCCATCGTGTCGACTAAGAGGCGCATGCTGCGTACCATGACCACCGTATTTGATGACTTGATGGAGATGACTACGTCGTTGAAATTTTCTTTTTTGCAGATACGGAGAAACTCCATACAACTCTCAACGATACCTTCCGGTGTGTCACCATAGCGGTTGCGAATGCGATCAGAGAGCGATCCATGGTTCACACCGATACGAATTGCCGTGTGATTCTCCTTACAAATGTTGAGAAACGGTACGAATCTATCCTCTATCTTCTTTAACTCTTGCGCATATTCCTCGTCGGTATATTCCAACTTAATGAACTTGCGAGCAGGGTCAACATAGTTTCCCGGATTCACTCTTACTTTTTCTGCGTAGTGAGCAGCCACGTCGGCTACGTTGGGATTGAAGTGTACATCGGCCACAAGTGGGGTGTTGTAGCCACGCGATCGAATGCCCGCGTTGATATTTTTGAGGTTTTCTGCCTCCTTTGAACCTTGTGTTGTGAGTCGCACGAGTTCTCCTCCTGCGCGGATGATACGCTCTGCTTGTTCCACACAAGCATCGGTATCGTTGGTGTTGGTGGTCGTCATCGACTGTACACGGACAGGATTTTCGCCGCCCATGTCGATGGCTCCGATATGTACAACGGACGATTTGCGCCGTTGATAATTGAATAAATCTATCATTAGTTGGTCTTGAACTTATAGTCCTTTATATCTGCTAGCTCTGCATTTGCTTTCTCTATCTTTTGTCCCAAAGACGCTTTCCAAGCGTCAACTTTGGCTGCCATGTCGGCATCGGAGACCGCAATGATTTGCGCCGCGAGGATAGCTGCGTTCTGAGCAGCATTTATTCCCACCGTAGCTACGGGTATTCCGGGTGGCATTTGGATTATGGAAAGCATGGCGTCAAGCCCATCCAGCATGCCCTTGATAGGCACTCCAATGACGGGAAGTGGGGTAGATGCGGCGATAACACCGGGCAAAGCGGCCGACATTCCAGCTGCTGCTATGATGACTTTGATACCGCGTTCGCGAGCACCTTTGGCAAAAGCTTCGACCGCAGCGGGCGTTCTATGAGCCGAAAGAGCATTCACTTCGAAAGGTATCTCTTGACTTTCGAGCCATTTACAAGCTTTTTCCATGACGGGCAGATCGCTTGTGCTGCCCATGATAATACTCACAATAGGTTTCATATAAATGGATGTTTAATTATATAATTGCTATGGCGACAAACGCCAATAATAGTCCTAAGAAGAAGCCCGCAATGATTTGGGCCAATGAATGTTGCCGCAGAATCATGCGACTGGTACCTACCAAGCCGGCCAATATCATGACCAAGCAAAGCCACCATACCGGGTTGAACTCGAAGATGAGGGCAAATGCCATCAGCGCACCGGCTACTCCGCCACTCGCAACAGCATGGGTAGAAATCTTCCACCATACGTTTATCAGTGCACAGATAATCTGAATGACGAGCGCTGCCACCAAGATACCACCCATAAAGTGGGGCACATGGAGCAGATTCATCAGATAATAGCAGGCAAAGTAACACAATATGGAGATGACGTATGGCACCATTCGGCGCTCGCGAGCACCCAATTCGATGAGTGTCCACCCATGATAACGACGATACATGTGTATGAGTAGGGTAGGCGTAAGGATGGTAAAAAGATAGACCATAGCCAAAACGGAGAGCTTATAAGATAGCGGAAGCATGCTCAGATAGCTGAGTACGAAGAGTGCTACCAGTCCCAATAGTGGCAGATAGAAGGGCGAGAAGATGATACTTATAATTCTCGCAGCCGTTATAAGGTCCTTTTCTTTCATTACCTATGGTTAATCTAAAATCTTCAATTCAATTATTAATCTTTTATTCTTATTCTCTTTTTTGTCTCCCAAAAGCTACGTTTTGCGCAGTCGGGCAACCGGTAAGCCGAGTTGTTCGCGGTATTTGCCCACCGTACGTCGGGCTATCGGATAGCCTATCTTTTTCATTTCGGCCGTCAATAGGTCGTCGCTCATAGGCTTACGTTTATCTTCTTTGTCGATAATCTCTTTGAGTGCCAACTTGATTTTGCGTGTAGACATCTCCTCACCTTCCTCTGTCGTGTAGCTATCGGTGAAGAAATAGCGCAGTGGAAATGTTCCCCATCGTGTTTGGGCATACTTTACATTGCTTACACGACTGATGGTTGAGATGTCCAATCCCGTTTTGTCGGCAATGTCTTTCAGTATCATCGGGCGCAAATCGGCTTCGTCTCCGTCTTCGAAATACTTGTGTTGCCAGTCTATGATAGCTTTCATGGTGACTGTAAGCGTGTGTTGTCGCTGCTTCACTGCCTCGATAAAGCCTTGCGCTTTGTCTACTTTACCCTTGGCATAGAGCAATGCCTCTTTCATCTGGCGGCTCATTCCGGCTTTGTTGTTCTTGTAGGTTGCCATCATATTGGCAAATGATTCCGAGACATGCAGCTCCGGAATATTCCCTCTATTCAGCGAGAAACTCACGCTACCATCATCGGCTGTGTCGATGATAAAGTCGGGTGTAATTTGGTGGACGTTCCGTCCTTCGGTCTCACCAAGTGATGCTCCGGGTTTCGGATTGAGTCTTACGAGCTCTCGATGCAACGTTTCGGTCTGTATATCGTTCAGTCCTAGTTGGCTTTGAATCTTATCCCAATGCTTGCGGGTGAATTCTTCAAAATAGTCGTTGACTACACGTTGCATGTATTCTTTGAGCTTATTATCGGGTCGACGGTCTATTTGTAGTAATAGACATTCTTGTAGTGAGCGTGCTCCGATACCTGCCGGGTCCATCGTTTGCAGCAATCCGAGCAAGCGTTCTATTTCCTCTTCGGGCACATCTATATTATGGTATATGGCCAATTCGTCGCAAATGCTGTCCAAATCTTTGCGCAACAAGCCGTCGTCATCAAGACTTCCGATGAGATATTCCATCACTTGGACATCTTGTTCTGATAGCTCCATCATGCCCATTTGCTCTTTTAGTTTGTCGTAAAACGACGTAGTGTCGCCATAAACCATCTCTTCGTAGTCGGCATTTTGGTTATTGCTGCCGCTGTAGGTCTGTGGCATTTCGTCGTCGCGCCCTATGTTTTCGAGGGCGGCATCGAGTGCATCTTGCCGCTCTTCACGCTCGTTCTCTGTGTCGAAATCATCATCTTGGCTGTCTAGACGGTCGTCTACAGTCGACTCCGGCATCTCTTCGTCGCCTTTTTCCAGTGCCGGATTGTCATCTAGTTCGGCATTGATACTTTCCTCAAGCTCCGTCAATGGCATTTCCAACAGGTGCACATTGAGCATCTGCTGTTGCGACAAGCGTTGTACTTGCGCCAGTTTCTGTTCTTGAGTTTGTACGAGTTTCTGTGCCATAGCCTATTCTTTGAAGTATGCCGAGAGTTGCGCTGCCATCGAGGAGAGTTCCTCCGGATTGCCATTGCCGTATCTGTTCCATACGCGTCGGCATGGTTCGAGTAGTTCATGTGGTTGTTGAGGCCGAGCGAGATAGGGATCGCAAAGTTGGAAAGCCTCCATCGCTGCCACCACATGTTGCACGTCTATGCCCATGAGCCGGCTTAGTTCCACCACTTCGGGTGTCTCGTCCACCATCGTAATGGGCGTGAGTCGGAAGTATAAGTCGAGTATCATGATGAGCATGGTAGGTGTCAACGGACAGCTAACAGATACCGGCCGGAAGTCGCTCTCGAATGTTTCGTGGATGTCCACACCCTCGTAGAAAGCGTCTGGTTGGCCGAATCCGCACATGGTTCGTAATTTTCCTACCTCTTTAGCCAACCGTTTCGGGTGCGTAGCGTATGTCTCCCACAACATTTTCATGCTAGGTGTATCGAGCCTTCTGATGTGAAACATCTGTTGATAAAGAAATGTTGGTGGTATATGCAATTCCATTCCCACGTCGACCAAGGCTCTCGAATAAAGTGCCTTTACGCCAACGGGCTTCTTTAGGTATAGCTGTAAGAGAATCAGCCAGTATGTATCTTCCCACAAAGGATGCATGACCATCGCTCTTTCTTTTTATCGCAAAGATAGTGTAATTTGCAGACAAAAGCAAAGTTTTACTTTGATTTTGTTGAGATACCAGCCTATGTTGGGGGAGGAATGTGGGATGCCACGTCTCTACAGAAGCCTCTCCCCATCCATTATCTCCCTCATTTACTGTCGCACCGGCTGAGCCGACTGCAACTACTCGGTCGATGACCGCTGGTTCTCCAAAAGGAGAGGGAGTAAGAAATAGACCTTTTCTGTCCCACAACTAAAGAA
>NZ_JRPT01000029.1:0-15192 GCF_000762865.1 Prevotella sp. S7 MS 2
CTTATCAACTCGAAGCCATCTCCCTTCCCTTTTGGGGAGGGGCGGGGTGGGGCTGTAAATGACTGAGGTTGGGCTGTTGCACCGCCTCTTCAGCATCGCTGCCTCGGCTCTTCAGCACTGCTGTTCGGACTTTGCAGCACTGCTGCCCTGCCTCTGCAGCGTATAGAGAGTAAAGAGCTAGCAGTGAGAAATACTTGATATGCGTGATTTTTTGTACCTTTGTATTGAATTAGTATTGGATCAATATGCATGTCATTTCTTTATTCAAGCATTTGAATTGTAACTGTGTGAGGATAATCATACTATCTTTATTCCTGTGTGTTGCAACACTGTCGCCAGCACAGAAGCATTTTCCGAATATCGGTTTCGGTATTAACCGTCATGCCACTGACGGTCGCTTGGTGGGGCATCTTAATTTGGGACTACTCAGCAAAGTAGATACTTTGCATGGTGTTCAAGTGGGGGTATTCTCCTCTGTTGTGTCCGGTGAGATGCGAGGGCTGTCGGTGGGTGGTCTAATGACGGTGTCTCATCGCATGAAAGGCTTTCAGATAGCCGGACTTACCAATGTGAGTACCACTCCGATGCAGGGTACACAGATAGCCGGAGTTACCAATATATCCATGGGAATCAAGGAGGGTATGCAGATAGCCGGAGCCGTCAATGTGTGTTCGGGTTATATGCGTGGTTTACAGGTTGCGCCCTATAACTATGCCGACAGCCTGAATGGATCGCAGATAGGAATGCTCAATGTGGCGGTAAGTCATCCTCGTGGCTGGCAAGTGGGTATCATCAACTACACTCGCGACACCATTGCCCACAAGATAGGACTTGTTAATGTGAATCCGAAGACATGCATCGACTTCCTCGTTTTTGCTGGTACTATCTCCAAGTTCAATGGTGCAATGCGCTTCCGCAACCATAGTACCTATAATATGATTGGTGTCGGAACCCACTATTTGGGGCTTGATAAGGAGTTTTCTGGAGCTATCTACTATCGCCTCGGACAGTATTTCAGATTGTGGCCACGCTGGACGGTGAGTGGTGATGTGGGCTTTTTCCATGTGGAAACCTTCAAACCTCATAGTCAGGAGACGCCTAAACGACTCTATTCTCTGCAAGTGCACGTGAACATGGACTA
The DNA here is from genome assembly GCF_000762865.1 of Prevotella sp. S7 MS 2. Taxonomy (NCBI): domain Bacteria; kingdom Pseudomonadati; phylum Bacteroidota; class Bacteroidia; order Bacteroidales; family Prevotellaceae; genus Prevotella; species Prevotella sp. S7 MS 2. The sequence goes on from NZ_JRPT01000029.1 coordinate 1,142, forward strand.
CCAAGTGAACGAAATATTGGGTGCTTTCGTCAGCACGGGATATGGAGATACCCGCTATTATAGTGGCGGCGACTATCGGCATCGCTTCTTGTTTCAAGGTGGTATCTCCATTCGTTACAATCGTAAATAAGCAAGTATGAAGAAGTTTTTCCTTATCCTTTTCGTATGGATGGCAGTGTTGTCAGGACAGGCGCAACATCTCTCGGATACCGTCGTGATACAACATGAGCGCGATATAGCGCCCTATGGGCAAATTATTCCGACCGACTCGTTGGTATGGCATAACCGGTTTCGTACCGATGATCCCGACTATTTGCATCCACATCCGTGGAAGGCGGCCGTCCAGGCAGCTGGTATCAACGTGTTCGTACATTGTTTCGACCGCTTTGTGATGGGCGAAGACTTTGCCAAAGTGACGTTTAAGACCATCGGCAACAATTTCCGTCATGCCTTCGTGTGGGATAACGATCAGTTCTCTACCAATCTTTTTGCCCATCCGTATCATGGTAACCTCTACTTCAATAGTGCCCGTAGTCGTGGCCTTTCGTTTTGGCAGAGTGCCCCTTATGCGCTGGGTGGCAGCCTGATGTGGGAGTTTTGTGGCGAGAAAGAGCCTCCGGCCATTAACGATTTGATGGCTACTACGTTCGGCGGAATAGCCATTGGCGAGATTACGCATCGTATTTCATCCCTCATTCTCAATGATCGTGCACACGGCTTCCGTCGCTTCTTACGCGAATTTGGAGCCACGGTGGTCAATCCGATGCAAGGTTTGGTGAGGTTGATGAATGGTGATGCGTGGCGCATTCGCCAAGAAAACTATCTCTATCATGATTATGAACAGTTCCCAGTAGACTTCAAAGCAACTGTCGGATTGCGCTATTTGGCCGATGATGGTGGACTGTTTCGAGGTGAGAGTAATCCTTATGTGAACTTCTACTTGGAGTATGGCGACCCTTTTAAGGAAGAGACAATGAAGCCATACGACTATTTCATGGCCAATGTTACGTTTGGTTTGTCGCGTAATCAACCATTGGTCAATGGTGTTCATCTGCTCGGACGCATTTGGGGAGTGCAGAACCAGAATTTCGATGGTATCCAAAGTCAGTTCGGAATCTTTCAGCATTTCAATTATTATGATTCGAGTCCGGTGAAGAATGGTACCTCGTTGACTCCCTATCGCATTAGCGAAGCTGCTGCATTTGGCCCCGGTGTCATCTATCGTTTTCCCCATGTGGGCAACCTACAACGTCTCGAACAGCGTATATTCCTCGACGCTATACTGCTCGGTGGAACAAAAAGCGACTACTATAATATGATAGATCGCGACTATAATATGGGTAGTGGATATAGTCTAAAACTCAATACACAGATGGATTTCCCGCGTATGGGACGCTTTGCTTTCAATGTAGATTACTACCATATATATACTTGGAAAGGATATGAGGGTAAAGACTTAGCCAGTATAGATCCACTCTATCTGAACGCGCAAGGCGATCGGGGCAATGCGGAACTGCTTGTGCTGAATCCTCTTTTCGTGTTTAAGTTGCGCAATGGTATGGGAGTGGAATTGAGTGGAAGCTACTTTTTGCGTACTACGCGGTATAAATATTATACCAATGTGCATGCCCAGACTTTTGAATTGCGCATGGGGCTAGTGCTGTAAGTAACAAAATGTTAAACTAGGTCAATCTGTTTGACTTACTGGAATTATTTGTAATTTTACCAACTATTATTAATTTTAAAAGACTCAAGTAATGAAAATGAAACATCTCGGTGTCGTTGCCGGCTTCATGGCAGCCACCCTTTTAAGTACATCGTGTGTGGGCTCGTTCAGCCTCTTCAATAAGTTGGCTCATTGGAACAAAGGTGCAACGAACAGTAAGTTCCTCAACGAACTTATCTTCTTGATTATCTCTCCGGCTTATGGAGTTTGTACGCTCGTTGATGCGTTGGTTCTCAACACCATGGAATTTTGGACCGGAAGTAACCCGATAGCCCAAAATGTAGGTAAGACACAAGAAGTGATGGGGCAGGATGGTCGTTACTATGCTGTGAAGACGTTGAAAGATGGTTATGAGATTACCAAACCTACCGGTGAGAAACTCTATTTTGTGTACAATCAAGAGACCAAGACATGGTCGCAAAAGCAGGATGGCAAGACCACAGATATTTTCACTTTCAACGACGATGGTACTATCCAAGCTCATTTGGGTAACGGTAAAGATGTGACCGTGACGCAAGATGAGGCTGGTGTTTATAAGTTGAAGATGGCTACAGGCATGGGCACTTACTGGGCTATGAGATAAAAAACACCCTGTAATTCCTCTTTTCGGAGAGTTGATAGTAACAAGAGGTGCTGAGTAAGAGGTAAGAGACTGACTTGATAGTCAACTCTCTTACCTCTTATCTTTTTCTTTTTATCTAAATATATGTGGCGTGTTTGGATTCGTGGATAAATTGAATTAACTTTGCAGAAAACATTGATGAATGAATACAGACAACGCAGCGACCGAGAAATATAAACATGGTCTCAGTGCTTCTGAGGTGAGTGAAAGCCGTAAGATGCATGGCGAGAACGTGTTGACACCGCCTGCCCGCACTTCGCTTTGGAAACTTTATGCCGAGAAGTATCGCGACCCGATTATTCAAATTTTGCTGGTAGCCGCTACCATTTCGCTGATATTGGCATTTGTAGAGCACGATTTTGTGGAGACCATCGGTATCTTTATGGCTATATTCTTGGCTACGACGGTGGGTTTCTATTTCGAGCGCGATGCCGCACGGAAGTTTAATGTACTCACAGCATTGACAGATGAGCAGTCTGTGAAGGTGCGTCGAGACGGTCGGGTGATGGAGATTCCGCGTCGAGAGGTTGTTGTGGGCGATGTCATCTTGATAGAAGTGGGCGACGAAGTGCCTGCCGATGCGCAGTTGATGGAGTCGGTAGATTTGCAAATAGACGAGTCGTCGTTGACCGGTGAACCTATCACGACGAAGCATGCCGACCCCAGTAAGGAGCAGAATAAGTCTACCTATCCGGTCAATATCATCCTGCGTTCGACGATGGTGATGAGTGGTCAGGGCTTAGCTGTGGTACGTGCGGTGGGTGATGAGACCGAGATAGGCAAGGTAGCACGCAAATCCAGTGAGGCCACAGATATTAAAACCCCTCTGAATATACAGTTGGGTAAGTTGGCGAAGCTTGTCTCCAAGGTGGGAACCGGAGTGTCTATACTGGCATTTGTGGCTTTTTTGCTACACGATATACTCACCAATCCGGCCGTATGGCATAGTACCAACTATATCCTTATGGCCGAAACGGTGTTGAAATACTTCATGATGGCTGTTACACTCATTGTGATGGCTGTGCCCGAAGGGTTACCGATGGCCGTCACTTTGTCGTTGGCCTTGAACATGAGACGTATGCTGAAGAGCAACAACTTGGTGCGTAAGCTGCATGCCTGTGAGACAATGGGGGCTGTAACCGTCATTTGTACCGACAAGACGGGAACCCTTACGCAGAATCGAATGACCGTAGGAGATATGGTCATCGTGGATGGTGACAAGCGGGAAATGGCCGAAGCGATAGCCGCTAACACCACAGCCGAGTTGAATGGAGACGAAGGTGTTGGCAATCCTACAGAAGTTGCGTTGCTCAATTGGGCACGAAAAGAAGGCTTTGATTACGCAAAATTGCGTAGCGAACGGCCGCTCGTGGAGCGTCAACCGTTCTCTACGGAGCGGAAGTACATGTCGACTACGGTGGCCGATGGTACTAGATATATCAAGGGAGCACCTGAGATAGTCATGAAATATTGTGATATGACCGATGCACAGCGTGCTGAAATATCGCAAAAGTTAGCCGAATATCAGCACAAAGCCATGCGTACTTTGGCCTTTGCCAGAGGTTGTAGACTGCAGGGAATCACTGCTATCTCCGACCCGATACGCGAGGATGTGCCCGCAGCAGTGTCCACTTGTGGCAACGCCGGTATCGAAGTGAAAATCGTAACAGGCGACACTGCGGCTACAGCAGCGGAGATAGGGCGACAGATAGGAGTCTGCGATGAGCTCACACCTCAAGTAGCTTTCATCACCGGAACGGAGTGGGCGGCTCTCTCAGACGATGAGGCTTACGATCGAGCAAAGCAGATACGCGTGATGTCGAGAGCCAAACCGACCGATAAGCAGCGACTCGTGGAGCTGTTACAACGCCGCGGTCATGTGGTAGCAGTGACGGGTGACGGTACCAACGATGCCCCCGCGCTGAACTATGCACACGTAGGCTTATCTCTAGGAAGCGGTACCAGTGTGGCCAAAGAGGCTTCCGATATGACTCTTCTAGACGATTCGTTCGGCTCGATAGCCAATGCCGTGATGTGGGGACGGTCGCTTTATCGCAATATTCAGCGCTTTCTTTTCTTCCAGTTGGTGGTGAATCTGGCGGCTTTGTTGCTCGTGTTGGGTGGTTCGGTGGTTGGTACCGAGATGCCATTGACCGTTACTCAGATACTCTGGGTGAACCTGATTATGGATACATTTGCCGCTATGGCGCTGTCGTCGTTACCTCCTTCGCGTGAGGTTATGACTGAAAGTCCTCGCAAGCAGAGCGATTTCATCATCTCAAAGGGCATGGCTCGCGGTATCATCTTCTGTGGTGTGGCGTTCTTTATCGTGATGTTGATATACCTTATCATTGTTGAGGGACATGGAATCGGTGGTGTTGACATCCACGAACTGACTATCTTCTTCACCACTTTTGTGATGTTGCAGTTCTGGAACCTGTTTAATGCCAAGTGTCTAAGGTCGCATCATTCGGCTTTCAGACGCCTGTGGGCCGACAAAGGATTAGGTCTTGTGCTGCTTATCATACTCGTCGGACAGTGGGGAATCGTCACTTTCGGTGGTAAGATGTTCCGCACCGTGCCTCTCTCAACTACTGAATGGCTGACGATTATAGGTGCTACTTCGATGGTGCTGTGGTTTGGTGAGCTGTGGAGATGGGGCTTGAGACTAAGAGAAAAATAGGAAATGAGCAAAATAGAAATCATAGGTCATACGGAGAAACCATCGCTGCCGAGTGTGGCTACCGTTGGTTTTTTCGATGGCGTACACCTTGGACACCGGTTTCTGATAGACCAATTGAAGGCTGAGGCTGCCCGTCGTGGGATGCTTTCAATGGTCATTACGTTTGCAAGACACCCTAGAGCTGTGTTGCAAGACGACTATGTGCCCCAGTTGCTGACGCAGCATAAGCGTAAATTAGAACTCTTGGAGCAGACCGGTGTGGACTGTGTGGTGGTGCTGGATTTTGATCGTGAAATGGCCGGACTTACTGCACGGGAATTCATGGAACAGTTGTTGCGCAACCAATTGGATGTGCATTGCTTGTTGACAGGGTATGATAATCGCTTCGGACACAACCGTGCTGAGGGCTTCGACAACTATGTAGGCTATGGTCGGGAGTTGGGAATGGATGTTGTTAGAAGCAAGGCTTTCGTGCTAGAGGGTGTCAATGTGAGTTCGTCGGTCATTCGTTCGTTGTTGCAAGAAGGCGAGGTAGAGTTGGCCAATCGCTGCTTGGGTTATCATTACAATATCTGTGGACGAGTGGTTCACGGCTTTCAAGAGGGACGGAAGTTGGGCTATCCTACGGCCAACATAGATGTACAAGACACCAATCAACTTGTTCCAGCCATGGGGGTATATGCTGTTCGGGTGCGTGTAGAAGGCGATTCGCTGACGTATGGTGGCATGATGAGCATTGGAACACGCCCCACTTATAATGGAACGGAGCGTACACAAGAAGTGAACATCTTTCACTTTGAAGGCGATATTTATGGCCGTGAGGTGGAAGTGGAGTTCGTCAAACGCACACGTAGCGAAGAAAGATACGATAATATACGCCAGTTGGTAGATCGACTGCGTCAAGACGAGATAGAAATAAAAGAAATATTAAGAATGTGAATATGAATAAGACAATCAAGATCATATGGGATGTGGCATGGTATCTCATCGTGTTCATCTTGCTACAAATACTGGTACAGTTTGCTACGGAGGCGATAGACCTGAGCGCTTCGGGCAAGAATGCTTCTGAGGTAATAGCGACCTTGAGGAACGGTTGGCTGCCTAGTCCGATGAATGTCATCGTGTCAACGGTGATAAGCAGCCTGTTGACCATTGCCATCTTCTTTTGGCGGAAGTGGACTCCTTACTCTCGTAGCTACATAGCGATGCGCCCTTGGCTCACGTTGGTGTGGATTGCGGTGGCAACGGTGGGCACTTTGATACCCTCTATATGGATGCAAGAGATGCTTGAGATGGACATGCCCGACTATTTAGAGAAGATGTTTATAGGCATCATGAGCGAGCCACTAGGCTATGTAGTTATCGGAATCTTGGCTCCGTTTGTGGAAGAAGTGGTGTTCCGTGGAGCCATCTTGCGTCGTTTGCTCGAAGTGATGGGGGAAAAATGGCATTGGGTTGCCATCCTTATCTCAGCGATACTCTTTGGTTGTGTACATGGTAATCTACCACAATTCGTGCATGCCGTGCTACTCGGATTGTTGTTGGGATGGATGTACTACCGTACCGATAGCATCGTTCCCGGTGTCGTTTTGCATTGGGTGAACAATACAATTGCTTATGTAGTGACCAATCTGATGCCCGGAATGGAGGATGCCAAGCTCATCGATTTGGCCGGTGGCAGTCAAATGCGCGTGTATCTGTGGGTGGCATTCTCGCTCTGTATCCTGCTTCCGGCACTGTTCCAACTGAACATGCGATTGCCTTTGAAAAGTCAGAAGAAGGGATAAGGAACTTCGGATAAACATATTTTGAAGGCAATAAAGCCTGCTTTTACATTTTCAAGAAATAGATTTTGATTTGCTGCCAAGCCTTGACAATCTTGTTGTCAAGGCTTGGCAGCATTGCTGTTTGGGCTAGACAGTATCGTTGTTGAGCCGTAGCAGTAAAGAGAGTTGATGAGTCTTGAAAGGTATTCATTTTTTAATTGGAATGTGAGATGGAGATTGTCGTAAAATGATGATGGCAGACTATGGGGATAATTAGGGTGATATGCCGTTATGATTTTTGTATTAGTGATAAGCTGAATAGCATTGAATAACAGAGAATTCCTACAGACTTGATAGTTAAGAAAATAAAAAAACACTATATATATAAGGTGTAAGCAAAAAGTTTATTTACTTTTGCGCCTTAATAACGTACATTCGTAACTATGCAAGATAATCTAGTTATCGTTGAGAGTCCGGCTAAGGCAAAGACGATAGAGAAGTTTTTAGGTAAGGATTTTAAGGTAATGTCTTCTTACGGACACATCCGTGATTTGAAGAAGAAAGAGCTTAGTATTGATACAAAGACGCTAGACCCCGACTACGAAATTCCCGAAGAGAAGAAGAAACTGGTTGCCGAACTGAAGGCGTCGGCAAAGAAAGCAAGTAAGATATGGCTTGCTTCCGATGAGGACCGTGAGGGAGAAGCCATCTCATGGCACCTGTGCGAGGTGTTGGGATTGGACGAAGAGAAAACCAGTCGTATTGTTTTCCACGAGATAACGAAACCTGCTATCTTGGCAGCTATTGAGCATCCGCGTCGTCTGAATATGTCTTTGGTGAACGCACAGCAGGCTCGTCGAGTACTTGACAGATTGGTAGGATTCAGACTTTCGCCCGTGTTGTGGCGCAAGGTGAAGCCGGCTTTGAGTGCCGGTCGTGTACAAAGTGTTGCCGTGAGACTCATTGTTGAGCGCGAACGCGAGATACAAGCTTTCCAATCAGAGCCTTACTACCGTGTGAATGCCATCTTTGGTATCGTGCATAGTGATGGTTCGGCCTCGGAAGTGAAGACCGAACTCGATACTCGTTTCAAAACTCACGAGGAAGCATTGGCTTTCTTGGATAAGTGTAAGGATGCTGAATTTACGGTTTCCAGCATTGCCAAAAAACCGTTGAAGCGCACTCCTGCTCCCCCATTCACAACCTCTACATTGCAACAGGAGGCTGCCCGTAAACTCGGTTTCACGGTGAGCCAGACCATGATGGTGGCTCAACGACTATACGAGGGTGGACGTATCACTTATATGCGTACCGACTCTGTGAACCTGTCGTCGCTGGCTATCAATACCAGTAAGGATGAAATCATCGGCCGTTACGGCAAAGAATACAGCAAATCACGTAACTATCATACGCACGCCAAAGGTGCGCAAGAGGCTCACGAAGCCATTCGTCCGACTTTTATGGCAACAACCGAGATTGACGGAACGTTGCAGGAGAAGCGTCTCTACGACCTGATTTGGAAGCGTACGGCAGCTAGTCAGATGGCTGATGCGCAGATAGAGAAGACCACAGTAACCGTTAATATATCGGGAGCTAGCGAGAAATTTGTGGCTACCGGAGAGGTTATAGCTTTCGACGGATTCTTGAAAGTGTACCGCGAGTCGGTAGACGACGAAGATAACGCATCGGAAGAGTCGACCAATATGTTGCCTGCCATGAAGGAAGGTGACGTGTTGCAGCGTCGTGAAATCAGCTCTACCGAACGTTTCAGTCAAGGACCTATTCGCTATACGGAGGCTAGCTTGGTGCATAAACTCGAAGAGTTGGGCATTGGGCGCCCGTCTACTTACGCTCCCACCATCAGTACTATTCAGCAACGTGAATATGTACAGAAGGGCGATAGAAAGGGGGAAGAGCGCTCTTATACCATTGATGTGTTGAAGGGAATCAAGGTTGCCAGTCGCGTCAAGAAAGAAATGGTGGGTAGCGAGAAAGGTAAGTTGCTGCCTACAGATACCGGCATTGTGGTGAATGACTTCTTGATGCAGAGTTTCCCCGACATCATGGATTACAACTTCACAGCACGTGTGGAGCAGCAGTTCGACCAAATAGCCGAGGGCAAGGAAGGTTGGCACGACATGATGAGAGACTTCGATAAGAAGTTTGAACCGACAGTAGAGAAAGTGATGAATGCACGTTCGGAGCATAAAGCGGGCGAGCGTGAGCTGGGAACCGACCCGAAATCGGGTAAGCCGGTGTTTGTGAAAATCGGTCGATTTGGTCCGATGGTACAGATAGGTACGGCCGATGACGCAGAGAAACCACGTTTCTCGCAGTTGCCGGCTGATAAGAGTATGGAAACGATAACGCTTGAAGAGGCATTGGAACTGTTCAAATTACCCCGCACGGTGGGGCTATATGAGGGTACCGATGTAGTCATAGGTTCGGGACGTTTTGGTCCTTACATCATGCATAACAAGAAGTATGTGTCGCTGCCCAAGTGTGAAGACCCCATGACAGTGACGCTTGATACGGCGGTGAAACTAATTCAAGCGAAGGTGGAACAAGAAGAGAAACGCCACTTGAAGCAGTTTGATGAGGATGCTAAATTGGAGGTGCTTAATGGTCGTTACGGCCCTTATATAGCATACGATGGCAACAACTATCGCATGCCTAAAGCACTCCATGAGAAGGCTACCGATCTTACTTATGAGCAATGTATGGAGATTGTGAATACAGCTCCGGCTCCGAAAGCTAAAACACGTCGCAAGAAGTGAAGCGAATCATTATCATAGGATACATGGGTGCCGGCAAAACGACGGTGGGAAAGGCACTGGCTCAAGAGTTGGGATTACCTTTCTATGACCTCGATTGGTATATAGAGAGCCGGATGCACAAGACGGTGAAGCAGATATTCGACGAACAAGGAGAAGACGGATTTCGCCGAATTGAGCGCAACATGTTGCATGAGATAGCCGAGTTTGAGGATGTTGTCATCAGTTGTGGTGGCGGTACGCCCTGCTTCTATGATAATATCGACTACATGAATCGACAGGGAGAGACGGTCTATCTCAAGGCCACGCCTGAGGTATTGTATGGACATTTGAAGATGGGACGGTCGGTTCGCCCCCTTCTACTCAACAAGACTCCCGAAGAAGTGGAGGCTTTCATTCATGAACAATTGGCCTATCGGGAACCTTTCTACGCCCAAGCCAAGCATACACTAGACGTGAATTTGCTCGATAACTTCGAGAAAATCAAGATTTCAGTGAAGAGAGTGAGGGAACTCGTACAGGTATAAGCTGCCTCGATTCACATATTATTATTTATTCAGCTAACTTCCAAAACAAGATACTTCAATGAAAAAATGGACTGTTGAAGACTCCAAGGAACTCTACAACATCAATGGATGGGGAACCTCTTATTTCGGCATTAATCCTAAAGGTGACGTCTATGTCACCCCGTGCAAAGACAATACGCAGATAGACTTGCGCGATGTGATGGACGAATTGTCCCTGCGCGACGTGACGCCACCGGTGTTGTTACGCTTCCCCGACATCCTTGATAGTCGTATTGAGAAGACAGCTTCGTGCTTCAGTAAGGCGAAAAAGGAATACGACTACAAGGCCGAGAACTTCATTATTTATCCCATCAAGGTGAATCAAATGCAGCCGGTGGTAGAGGAAATCATCTCACACGGCCGTAAATTCAATCTAGGTTTGGAGGCCGGCTCAAAGCCTGAGCTTCATGCTGTGATTGCCGTGCAATGCCAAAGCGACTCGTTGATTATCTGCAATGGTTATAAAGACCAGAGCTATATAGAGTTGGCGCTGCTCGCACAAAAGATGGGAAAGCGTATTTTCATCGTTGTAGAGAAGTTGAACGAGCTTGAAATCATTGCTCAAGCAGCCAAGAAACTGAAAGTAAGACCTAATTTGGGTATCAGAATCAAGCTCGCTTCGAGTGGCAGTGGTAAATGGGAAGAAAGTGGTGGAGACGCTTCCAAGTTCGGATTGAATTCGTCTGAGTTGTTGAAAGCATTGGAAATGCTCGAAGAGAAGGGACTCAAGGACTGCTTGCACCTTATCCATTTCCACATAGGAAGTCAAATAACAAAGATTCGTCGTATCCAAACAGCCCTGCGAGAGGCAGCACAATTCTATATCAACCTGCACAAGATGGGGTATGAAGTAGACTTCGTGGATTGCGGTGGTGGTCTGGGTGTCGACTATGATGGTACGCGTTCGTCGAGCAGTGAGAGCTCTGTGAACTACTCGATACAGGAATATGTGAACGACTGTGTGTATACTTTCGTGGATGCGGCCGATAAAAATGCTATTCCACATCCCAATATTATCACTGAAAGTGGACGTTCGCTCACAGCTCATCACTCCGTATTGGTAATCGATGTGCTTGAGACTGCAAGCCTACCGGAGATGCCTGAAGAGTTTGAACCGAAAGAAACGGAACATCAACTGGTGAAAGACCTCTACGAAATATGGGATAACCTGAATCCACGCTCAATGTTGGAAGACTGGCACGATGCCGAACAGATACGCGATGAGTCGTTAGAACTCTTCTCTCATGGTATTGTTGATTTGAAGACACGTGCCGAGATTGAGAGCATGTATTGGAGTGTTTGCCACGAAATCAACTCGCTTTGTAGGACAATGAAACATGTGCCGGAGGAATTGAAAGGACTTGATAAACTCTTGGCTGATAAATATTTTTGTAACTTCTCGTTGTTCCAAAGCTTGCCGGATAGCTGGGCTATTGACCAATTGTTCCCCATTATGCCTATCCAAAGACTTGATGAGCGACCCGCACGCAATGCTACTTTGCAGGATATTACGTGTGATAGCGATGGCAAGATAGCTAATTTCGTGAACGACGGACGTGTCAGTCACGTGTTGCCTGTTCATCCTTTGAAGTGTAACGAACCTTACTACCTAGGTGTTTTCCTCGTTGGAGCTTATCAAGAGATACTCGGCGATATGCACAACCTGTTTGGTGATACCAACGCTGTGCACATTTCGGTGAAGGATGGAGGTTATCATATCGACCAAATCATCGATGGTGAGACGGTGGAAGAAGTGCTCGACTACGTTCAATACAACCCTAAGAAACTCGTCAGACAACTCGAAATTTGGGTGACGAAGAGCGTTAAGCAGGGTAAAATCTCTTTGGAAGAGGGCAAAGAGTTCCTAAGTAATTACCGTTCGGGCCTATACGGATACACTTATTTGGAGTAAATCGCAATGAAGGAAAAGCTTACTATCGTTAAAGTTGGGGGTGCTGTGGTAGAAGATGAGGCGCAGTTGGCTCGTCTTCTACAAGATTTCTCGGCCATAAAAGGACGTAAAGTGTTGGTTCATGGCGGTGGTCGCAGGGCTACGAAGGTGGCTGCTGCCCTCGGTATCGAGAGTAAGATGGTGAATGGTAGACGCATTACCGACCGCGAGATGCTGGAAGTGGTGACGATGGTCTACGGTGGATTGGTGAATAAGACTATCGTAGCTCGCTTACAAGCGATAGGTGTCAATGCCCTCGGACTAACGGGTGCTGATTTCAATGCCATTCGTTCGCACCGTCGACCGATACAGAATGGCGTGGATTATGGGTTTGTAGGAGATGTAGACCAAGTGAATGCCAATGGACTATCTACACTCATTGAGGCCGGTCTGACGCCTGTTATGGCTCCTTTGACACACGATGGTGAGGGCAATATCCTCAACACCAACGCCGATACTATAGCCGGTGAGACGGCTAAAGCATTGGCTGTAAAATACGATGTGACGCTCATGTACTGCTTTGAAAAGAAAGGAGTGTTGAGCAATCCCGACGATGACGACAGTGTAATCCCCGTGATTACACGTCAAGACTTTATACGTTATGTGGCCGATGGCATTGTTGCCGGGGGTATGATTCCTAAGTTGGAGAATGCTTTGGCAGCTATAGAAGCCGGTGTTTCGAGTGTTATCATCACACAAGCCACGGCTATTGACGGTCTGCAAGGTTCCGTTATTCGATGAAAGTTAATTTTTGTTTATACTGTAACTTTACTTTATTCCATTCGTCATTCAATTAGAGAGATGAAAATTATCAGCTTCCGAAACGATGTACTGCCGCTGAAGAATCAGCTCTATCGGCTCGCTCTCCGCATTACGCTAGACAGTGCCGAGTCCGAAGACATTGTACAGGAGACGATGATTAAGGTGTGGGATAGGCGCGAAACATGGCAGGAAATAGAGTCCATTGAGGCCTTCTGCTTTACAATATGTCGAAATTTAGCACTCGACAGCATCAAACGCCACGGTAATCAGAATGATTCGCTTGACGAACATGATACCGATAGCCCCGATCAATCTCTTGATCCGTACGAGCAAATGCTACGAAACGATAGGTTGGATGTAGTCAAGAAGCTCGTGGATGAGTTGCCCGAAAAGCAGCGAAGTTGTATGCAACTGCGCGATTTTGAGGGAAAGCCCTACAAGGACATAGCCTCAGTGCTTGGTATAACCGAAGAACAAGTGAAGGTAAATATTTACCGAGCACGTCAGGCTATCAAAGTTAAATTTCAAGAAATCGACAATTATGGATTATAAATACATCGATCAGCTGTTGGCACGCTATTGGGATGCGCAGACTACTCTCGAAGAAGAGGAGATTCTGAAGGCATTCTTTAGTCAGGAAGATATTCCTGCCAGCCTGCTCAAGTACAAGTCGTTGTTCGCTTATGAGCAACAGGAGGTACGTGAGGATGTGTTGGGTAGCGACTTTGATGCTAAGATATTGTCTATGATAGAAGAGGTTGCGCCTGTGAAGGCACGCACCGTCTCTATGGCTTATCGCTTGCGTCCGCTGTTTAAGGCAGCTGCTGTGGTGGCCATTATCTTGACACTTGGCAATGCCGCTCAAGCCACTTTTGATGATAAAAATGATGGTTATGCGGGTACAATGATGGAGAAGACCCACGAAGGGGCTTCTGTAGCGCTGACCGATTCAGCCGTTATCGACTCTGTTCAGCATTCTAGTATAGATGCAGTTCAGGTTCCCGGTACGGTTATACTCAAATAGATTATTTCTATGCTTTCTCTATAAATCATGTTTAGTAAAACAACAATGAAGCTGTGAAGCTTCTATTCTCTCAAATTTTTCATAACATACTAACGTAGTAAAGGGCTGTACCAAGAGATGCAGCCCTTTTATTTTGTGTACAATGATAACCTTTTTATAAAGAGATATAGAGTATTG
>NZ_JRPT01000030.1:0-23364 GCF_000762865.1 Prevotella sp. S7 MS 2
AGCTGTCTGTATTTCTGGAAAGTTACCGCCCTCCGCTGGACGGGGAACGTTACCTGACTGACGGTGAGGTGGCGGAACTGCTCCGTGTCAGCCGACGCACCTTGCAGGAATACCGCAACAACCGCGTGTTGTCCTTCATACTTTTGGGAGGGAAGGTGCTTTACCCGGAAACGGGGCTGCGCGAGGTGCTGGAAGCGAACTACCGCAAGCCGCTGGAGTGAGGCGGCCAACATGAAAAAGGAAACGGGCGACATTTTGTGGTGCTGCCCGTTTTCTTGTCTTATGGGGTATGTGCAATCAGCAATACCCGGCTTTTCCGTTCTGTATGAACATCACGTATGCCTGCTGTTTCTCTTTGGCGAGTGCCTTTCTCACCAGCCATGTGCGGAACAGGTGGGTGTTGTAGGTATTCAGCCGGAAAGCAATCGGAATGATGATTTCAAGCGCGTACACGTCCGCATACAGCCCGTTTTCAAGCTGCATGTAGCGGCACACCTCGTAGTCGTTAAGCACGTCCGACTTGCGGATGGCTTTGATGGCGGTATTCACTGCCGGGACGGTCGTATGGAACAGTCCGGCGATTTCGATGGCGGTCATCCATACGTCGTTACCAGTTACGCTTACCGCGTTGTTATCTATGATGATTATGTCACGTTTCATGGCTTCTCTTTTTTAGATGGTGCAACCTGCAAATTCCTCGACGCTGTTCAACCTTGCGGCAAGATTTTCCATATCCTGATTGAGCTTCTCTTTGGTTATCTTCGCGTAAATCTGCGTCGTTTTTATGCTCTTGTGTCCGAGCATGGAACTGACGGTTTCGATGGGTACGCCGTTGGAGAGGAAAACCGTCGTGGCTGCCGTGTGGCGGCTCTGATGCCACGTGATATGCTTGGTGATGCCGCAACGCTTGGCGACGGCACGGATACCTGCAAGGCACGAGTTATAATGCGGAACGGGGAATATCCTGCCGTTCTCGCACAGACCCCGGTATTTGCCGATTATGCGGTTGGCGATGTCAAGCAGGCGGATGTTGGACACCACGCCCGTTTTCTGGCGGTTGATGTTTATCCACTCGTGTTCATCGAAGTAGGTGCGGATATTCTCTTCCGTGAGGTTGCGCATATCCGAGAACGACAGCCCGGTGAACGCGCAGAACAGGTAGAGGTCGCGGTACAGTTCCTGTTTGGCGTTTTTCAGTTTCCCGTCCATAAGCAGGCGGATTTCCTCTTTGGTAAGGAAACTGCGTGTCGTTTCTTCCTTCTTGATTTCATACTCGCGGAACGGGTCGCGTGTCAGCCACTCGTTGTTGATGGCGATGAACACCATCGTCCGTAGCGGGCAGACGTACAGCCACACGGTATTGGTGCAGCAGTGCTTGTCCGTGCGCAGGAACATCTCGAAGTCGGAGATGAAAGCCGGGGTAAGCTCTTTCAGTGCGATGTCCTTCACATGATAGCGGATGTCGAGGAACTCTTGCAGGTGTTTGTAAACGATGCGGTACTTCAGCAGCGTGCCTTTTGCCTTCATGCCTGCCTCCACCTGTTTCTCGTAGTCCTCGTTATGCTGGCGGAACACCTGCATCAGCGTGTGGTAGCGGTGTTCCAGTCCGAGAAAGGCGTTCTTCACCTTCTCCGCCGTGACGAAATTGTCACGCTCCATGATTTCCTGATAGTGCCTGTTGATGCGTACCCGCATTTTGTCAAGCATACGGTTCGTTTCGAGTGCCGCAGTGCTTCTGCCCGTGACACGTCCCCCTTTGGTGTCCCACAGTTTCGGATCGACGGTCAGCTTGCAACTGAACTGCGTCTGGCTGCCGTCCACCGTGATGCGTCCCATGACGGGAACTGTCCCGTCCTTTTTCACTACCTGACGCTTGAGGTAGTAGATTACTGAAAATGTACTCTTCATTGTCCTTAATTTTTTGGTTTCAAAATTAGTTGGTGAAGAGTCCGGTGTCGGTACGCAAAACGGGGAGGAACGGCGCAATCTTTTTCCGTAACCAAATTTTTCGCGTGAGTTGGCGGTAACTCACTATTCCTTAGCGTCTTGTTTCGCCATCCGTACCCGTTTGTCGCATTTTCGGGCATGGTTACGAACAAGTAACGTTGCGGCGTCAGGATTTGGCTTCGGCAGGGATTGTAATGGCTTCACGAATTATCGCCACTTCAACTAAAACCCTTGTAACTCAATTCTATCACTATATCTTTCCGCATTTCACTTTTTTGTAGTAACTTTGTATCGTATAACAGTAACTTATTTATGAAACATAAATACACAGGATTGGGCGTGGCACTGGTCGGAATGATGATGGTATCTTGCCACTCCCACTATCAACTAACAGGCATTCAGCGTACCCGTATCATTATTGACAAGCGATACGACCAACCACAAGACGCAGAAGCTGCCGCGTTCCTAAAACCTTATAAACAACAAATAGACAGCATCATGAAACCGGTGGTGGGTACACTGGCAAAGCCCATGTTTGCCCGTCGACCCGAAAGTACGTTATCAAATCTCTTGGCCGACATCATGGTTTGGGGCGGAAAGGATTTCAACGAGCATCCCGTCATGGGGCTTTATAATATGGGGGGCATCCGCGCGGGACTGTCTAAAGGTAACATCACCGTAGGCGACGTGGTGAGAATAGCACCCTTTGAGAACAAAATATGCTTTATTACCTTGTCGGGCGAGGCCCTCATGGAACTCTTCAGTAACATCGCCTCCGTCGGCGGAGAGGGGGTCAGCAAGGGCGTGACTATGCAAATCAAAGACCGTAAACTCGTAAGCGTCACCCTCAACGGCCAACCTATCGATCCGAATAAGCAATATCGCATTGCCACCATCGACTATTTGGCGCAAGGCAATGACCATATGACGGCCCTCAAACGTGGTACTGATTTGCTATCTCCGCAGTCTAAAGAAAACGATACACGCTTCATCATCATGAATTATTTCAAGGAGATGCAAGCCGAAGGCAAGGTAGTAGACAGCAATGTAGAAGGACGCATTGTCGTTTTGAAGTAATATAACTACCCATTCTGAAAAGTTTAAGACCATACAATCATGAAACGATATATCATCAGCATCGCACTCTGCCTGTCTACACTGGCCGTCGGTGCACAGAAACAGCTCACCATACTCCACACCAACGACACACATAGCTGCATAGAACCGCTCAGTATCAATTTGGCTGACACCATGCAAGCCGGCAGAGGTGGATTCCTTCGCCGTCTCACCATGATAGAACAGGAACGCAAAAAAGATCCCAAACTACTGCTATTAGATAGCGGAGACTTCTCGCAAGGGTCGCCTTACTACACCCTTTTCAAGGGCGATGTAGAGATAGAACTCATGAATCGCATGCACTACGACGCTTCGACAGTGGGCAATCATGAGTTCGACTTCGGACTGGAAAACATGGCTCGTCTCTTCAAGATGGCTAACTTCCCCATCATTTGTTCTAACTACGATTTCACAGGAACACCAGTCGAGGGACTCACGAAGCCCTATATAGTGCTAAAAAGACAAGGTGTCAAAATAGGAATCTTTGCACTTGACCCGAAGATGGAGGGACTGGTAGCTACTAAAAACTTTGTAGGCGTGAAATATCTCGACCCTATCGAAGTGGCCAACTGCATGACGAAGCTACTCAAAGAAGAAAAGAAGTGTGACGTAGTAATACTTATCTCGCATCTGGGATGGGACGAAAGCGGTATGAACGAACAAAAGTTGATAGCCGCATCACGTGGCATCGACTTGGTATTGGGTGGTCATTCACACACCTATTTCCAAGCGCTGCGCTACGTCACCGACTTAGATGGCAGGCAGGTTCCAGTAGACCAAAATGGCAAAAACGCCATATTCGTGGGGAAAATGACACTGGATTTACAGAAGAAATAAAGATACTAGGCAAATTATAAGGAACGTTTTAATGGCTAAAAGAGTCGATTCTTTATAACTCTTTGATTATAAGTACTTATAAAATTGGAAAAAGGAAAAGGGTTACGATTTGGTTACTACTCAAATTCCCCGGACTTCCTTGATTTGCTGTCGTTTCAAACAACTCTTGTTATTGATGCAAAGATAAATAAAATGTGCTGTCCGACCAAAGAAAAACTTATTTTTTCTTATCGGGCAGACTTTTCTGTTGTCATTTCGATGGTTTAATTGTCTTGCTGAAATCCTTCTCATCTTCGGCAGAAATAAGTTATCCCCTCTGTCTTCGCAAACTTCGCTATCGGGCATAACACATTCCTGCCTTTAGCATGACCGACGAAAAGAGGCAGGGAGCTGCCTGTCGAAAAGGATTTCGGCAAATCTGCTTCCTGCCACTTTTCTGTGTACCGGCTATACTTTCTAAGGTATGGATTTCAGCAAGACAATTTTTCAGATTTTTCTTTTTCGATGTTTTTCCTTTTCTTGGAAGCGGTTGTAAAAGCCGCATTGTTTGTCGTCGGAGCTATTCAGGTGGTGATAAATCCCTCACCCGTCTACCTCCGACTTGTCTGACAAAGCCGTAGGAAAAAGTACACGCCTGCCCATCGCAGCAAGCCCGAAAGGCAGACTTCGTACCTTTCCTCTTCCGTCTTTGTCTTCTATAGGTGGCTTTTACATGCCCGCTTCATTACGCTTTTTACTATCTGATTGTATGGCATGCAATCAGATTTTTTACTTTTTCATCCGAATCTGTCTCTTTTCCGTTTACCTCCATTTCGATGCGGTCTTCACCGTATCGCATCCGCTGGTCGTCCCCGTTCAGGCGCAAAGGTAATTCCGGCATGCTACGCTACTGCAAGGTCGGTGCCTTCGGTTTTGGAGAAAATCTCCACGCCTACGCTCCACTGCGTTTTGCTCTGGGTAGTATTTTCCCTCAAAAACCTTGCATTCGCTCATCCCTACCTTTGTGAGGCACCTGAAACGAAAACGACCGATGCGACAGGAAGACGCATTAAAAAAAATGTCGGATAAACGAGAGACAGATAAGCAGTGAAACTCAACTCCCTCAAGCTCTTGGATCCGCATTAAACATTAAAAGCTCAAATAAAATGAAAAAGTCAATCAACATTCACCGAGCCTTGCGCGCAACCCTTCGCCTGCTGCTCACAAGCGTTATAAGCATCGTCTTTGGAGCGGTCGGTGTGGTTGTCGGTTTGCTTGCGGAAGTCTTCACAGGCATTCTCCGCACCCTTTGGGCAATAGTCCTCTACGTGCTCACCCTCGTAAGTATTCTCGCCCTTATTCTTTGGATATTCACCCTATAACATAATTCAAGATAAAAATAAGACACAGTAAGACACCCAGCCAGCAATGCCGATACTACGAAGTGAACGACATCTTCGAGTATATGTATGAAACCTACATCAACGGTAACCATTCGCAACTGAAAATCTTGTATAAGGAGTTGCGCAGAGAAGCAAGAAAAGAGTTTATCGCATTCTACTTTGAAATGGTCAGTCCCAACACAGAATGCGAGAGAAATGGTTTTTGCTTGTTGTTCATAAAACGTTGTTTGGTGACGGGCGTGCATGAAAAACGGTCATACACCGCCCGTCGGGGTTGAATTGAAATTGTCTTACTTAACTTTCTTGTGGATATAGTGGCAGCAGGTGCACCTTATCCGTAGTCTTTTTCTTTCATTGTCGTTTCTTGTTAACGGGTTATACAAAACGCGGATATCGAAGTCTTCGATGCGCGCGGGCAGGACGAGCGGTTTTGCCTCTGCGGCACGGGCGGTATAGAGGTCGATAACCTCGTTGACCCTGTCGGAAATGCCGGCGAAGCTCTCGGTGATCTTTTGAAAGAGTTCCGTCTCGGCGATGTCCTTGAAGGTCTTGCCGGCGTGGAGCTTTTCTGCTTCGTTCGCCTCGGGCTTTCTCACGGACTTCACCGCCCTGTCGATGTCCTCGAAGCTCGTTCCCTTTGCCGCAGGTGTATCGGGCTCATCGTCCTCTGCGTCTTCGTTTTCACCTGCAACGTCATTTATCTTGATGTCGGTAAATATTTCATCGAGGCCTCCAGCGGGATGCTCATGTCATCGCGCCTGAATGCATTGATGATGAAATTGCTGTCGATATCCGAGGCTTTTGTCTTTCGTGCCATGATGGTGAAGTTTACGAATGGATGAGAGAAAGGATTTCATCGGTCAGGGCGTCAATGTTGCTGCCCCTGACAAGTACCTTGTCGGGCGGGAAAATCGTCGAGCGGAACACGCTCCTGCGACCAGTCTCCGACTCCTTTCTGAACCGCTTGCTGTCGGGAAGGAAGGTCTTGAGTACGGGCAGGGCAAACTCCGCGCACACCTTTTCATAGATGTCGTAAAGCTCCGTCTTTTCGCGTCCGTCTACCATGTTCCATATCAGGTAAATCCCCTTGATGTCCGACCTGCCCGTGACGACCATCTGCTCGTTGATGACAGTGGCGAACTTGATGGAGCTTTCCATCACCACGCGGTCGGCGATGATGGGCGTGAAGATATAGTCCATCCGCGACAGGGTGCTCACCACCTCGGCATTGTTGACGGTGCCGGGCAGGTCGAAGAAGATGAAGTCCAACGGCAGCGAAGCCTGCAACGTTTCGGCTTTACCAATGGCATCCTCGGCCCTGCTGCACTCGATGATATAGAGCTTCTTTTGGAGCGTCTTAATCAGCTCGAAAGCCTGCACCTTGTAGTAATCGTCCTTTGAAATCCTGTCCATGTCGCGCTTGCGCATGTCATGGATGCTGTACTGGGGGAAGTCGCAGTCGATGACGGCGACGTCATACCCTTTTACATAATGCAGGTAGCTTGCCACGAGTACCGTGAACGTCGTTTTGCCTGCCCCTCCTTTTTGAGGGAAGAATGATAGCTGTAATAGGTGCCGTAGCAGGAGTTTTGATTGGTTTATTGCTTTGTTGGTTGCAGCAGACTTACGGCTTTGTGCATTTGGGTGATAGTGAAGGATCTTTTATCGTCAATGCTTATCCGATAAGTGTTCACTACACGGATGTAGCCTTTGTCTTTGTTACGGTGATTACTGTGGGTTGGCTTGCGGTGTGGTATCCGGTGCGCGCATTGGGCAAAAGGCTGCTGGGCGATTGATACGGGCTTTTAGGGGATGTTTCCTCGGGGATTGCTTATAGATACGAGGTCTTTTCTCTTCGGATGTTTTATTTCTTTCTGATGAGGGTCAGTCCGTCTCTCAGGGGTAGTATGACCTTTTCCACCCTGTTGTCTTTGGCTACGAATTCATTGAAATCTCGGATGCCCAGAGTTTGTCGGTCGTCATCATAGGCAGGGTCAATGACATGTCCGTCCCATAGCGTGTTGTCGGCAAGGATAAAGCCTTCGGGTCGTATGGCGGCCAACACCTTCTCATAAGTTTCTTTGTATGAGCGCTTGTCGCCGTCGATAAAAGCCATGTCGAAGGTAATGCCCAACTCTGGAATCAGTTGGTTGGCATCGCCTATGATGAATTCAATCTTGTCGGCGTAAGGAGAGTCTTCTATCCATGGCCGCGCGAAGTCTTCCATCTCGTCATTGATTTCCAGCGTATAAAGTTTACCTTCCGGTGGGAGTCCTTCTGCCATACAGAGTGCGCTATAGCCGCTGAATGTTCCTACTTCGAGTATGTTTTTGGGGCGGATCATCTCTACCAGCATCTTGAGTAGGCGACCTTGCAGGTGTCCGCTGGCCATTCTTCCGTGCACGGTTTTTACGTGGGTGGCTCTCCAAAGGTTGTGTAGATAGTTGCTTTCCGGGTCTATGTGGGAGAGGATGTAGTCGTCGAGCGTTTCTCTTGCAGAGGCTTCTGTGCCAACGGCTGTTGTGCCTTGGGTGATGGAGTTGTTTTGTTTGCCGTTGCTCATGGGTTTGCCTTTTTCTTATTTCTGAAAGGATTCTACGGCCAGTCGATAGCTATCGAGTCCGAATCCTGCGATTATGCCTTTGCAGGCTGGGGCGATGAGCGATTGTTGGCGAAATCCTTCGCGTGTGGCAACGTTGCTGATGTGGACTTCTATTACGGGTGTTTTCAGGCTCCGTATGCAGTCTTGCAGGGCCACGCTGGTGTGTGTGTAGGCGCCTGCATTCAAGACGATGCCGTCGAAATCGAATCCTACTTCTTGCATTTTATTGATGAGTTCGCCCTCTATGTTGCTCTGGAAATAGGAGAATTGAATGTCCGGATACTGCGCGGTGAGCTTTCCGAAATAGTCTTCAAAAGATTGCTGTCCGTAGATTTCCGGTTCACGCACGCCCAAAAGGTTTAGGTTCGGTCCGTTTATAATTTGTATTCTCATAATTTTCTTGTATTTTTGCGAGCAAATATAGCAAATAAAATGCAAAGGGACAAATCTTCCATTGATATAATGAAGCTCTACTTGCGGCATCTGAAGTTGGGAAGGAGTTATTCCGCAAACACCGTAGAGGCTTACCGGAATGATCTGGCGCATCTGTTGGAATTCTGTAGGGAGCATGAGAAAGATCTTCTTCGTTTGCAGTTGGAAGACTTGGAGACGTTTGTCATCTTGTTGCGAGAGAAAGGAATCGGGGCCTCTTCGCAGGCCCGTATATTGAGCGGCGTGCGCGCGTTCTATCGCTTTTTGTTGCTGGATGGATTCTTGGAGAAGGATCCTACGGAACTTCTTGAATCGCCCCGCCTGGGCGAGCATCTGCCCGAGGTGCTCTCTGAAGAGGAGGTGGATCGCATGGAGGCTGCACTGGATCTTTCCAAGCCAGAGGGGCAGCGCAATAAAGCGATCATAGAAATGCTTTTCTCGTGTGGCCTCCGCGTGTCGGAGCTCGTGGCTCTCAGGCTCTCTCAGCTTTTTCTGGAGGAGCAATTTGTGCGCGTGTTAGGCAAGGGAAAGAAGGAACGCCTTATCCCGATTTCGCAGAAGGCCATCAAGGAGCTCCAGCTCTGGTTTGCTGATCGTGTGCAGCTCGCCATTCAGCCGGGCGAGGAAGACTATGTATTTCTGAATCGCCGCGGGCATCATCTTACGCGCACCATGATCTTCATCATGATTACGCGAGCCGCTCGCGATGCAGGCATTCGCAAGAAGATCTCTCCCCATACGCTGCGCCATTCGTTTGCCACGGCCCTGTTGCAGGGCGGAGCCGATCTGAGGGCCATACAGGCGATGCTGGGGCATGAAGATATCAGCACGACCGAGATTTATACCCATATTGATACAAAAACCTTGCGGGATGAGATCCTCCGGCATCATCCGAGGAATATGGCGTCGTCCGATTCTTAGGCGGGGGACTTCTTGTGCGTTCCAAAGCGAAGTGCCACAAGCCACATTGTCTTTCATGGCTGCTGCTCGATGAAAAACAACGTTTCGGGGCACCCCGACGAGCGAAAAAACGGAAAAAACTGCAAATTCCTTGGACGGAATCATCAGAAATCGCTGAAAACTGCGAATTCCGTGGAC
Organism: Prevotella sp. S7 MS 2; assembly: GCF_000762865.1. NCBI lineage: Bacteria > Pseudomonadati > Bacteroidota > Bacteroidia > Bacteroidales > Prevotellaceae > Prevotella > Prevotella sp. S7 MS 2. The sequence continues at coordinate 9,415 of NZ_JRPT01000030.1, forward strand.
GGAATCGTCAAAAAACAGCGAAAACTGCAAATTCTGTGGACAGAATCATCAGAAATCGACGAAAACTGCAAATTCCGTGGGCAGAATCATCAAAAAACGGAAAAAACCGGCTTTCCCCACCCTGGGGAAGTCAGAATCACCCATTTTTTGCGTTTCCCCACCCTGGGGAAAATCAAAATCACCCGTTTTCTGCGTTTCTCCCTAGAGAGAAAAGCCGTTGTCGCTCATAGAAAACGACCATGATTGCTTGTTTTTAATAAATGAATGGTGCAAAAATGCGGTTTTCCTCGGAAACAACAAAACTTTTCATCTCTCACCACATCCCGGCCATCGTCTTACCTCCCTATTATTGAGGATTTCCACGACTTTTTCATGTCGTATTACCTTTATTATATATACGAGCATTAGCCGAATACCGATTTTTAGGTATTGTGATACTGACGGTAAAGATCTAATTTTGCGCCGTAAGACAAACCCATTTAATTATTTACATTATCCAAACATTACATGATGAAAACTTTTGTAAAATCATCCAGCATTGCTGGTGCTTTGATGTGCGGCGTGTTCTTTTTCACCGCATGTTCGCATGATGACGACCCCACTCCCTCGCCTCGTCCGCAAGGAACGGTCAGCACGGAACTGAAAATGACTAAGAGCGGCTTCGCTTATTTCTCGTTTGCCACAAACCAAATGGTAGATGCAACAGCGGCAGAAACATCGGGAATGAAGAGCTGGGACATCGCTTTCGACATGCTGAACGGTCGCACCAACAACGGTGCCGTCTACGTGACACGATACACGGACTTTGATGCTGTGAAAACAGTGAAACCCTTCTTAGAGGGAGGCGCTAAGAACGAATGGCTTACCGACAGGAAAATGAATGTCATGTCGTTGCGCAGTATGCCCCCTGTTACTGTGGAAAAGATGTGTAACCCCGCCTTTACGGAATGGTATACCATGAAGGGTATGTCGCTGTCTGTAAAGCCTACGGTATATATTGTGCGCACAGCAGACGGTCATTACGTGAAACTCCAGTTCACAAACCATCATGGAGCCGACGGCACTTTAGGAAATATCCAATTCAAGTATGCATATATTGACGAGACAGGAACCAATGCACTTGCCCCCGGAGAATTAGTGGTAGAGCAGCTGGAAGCCGGTAAACTGACCGAGCTACTCAAGAAGAGCAATGTGAAAGAGTTGCGTTACCTCACCATCAAAAGCGGCAATATCAACGACGAAGACCTCGATACACTGAAACAAACCAAAACACTCGAGGTGCTCGACATCAGCGGCGCTACGCTGAAACTATCGGATGAAAGTGCCGGTTTTAAAGACTTCAGGAACATCAAGAAGCTCATTGCCCCCGCCAACCTGCAGAGTATTGCCGGTGCTTGGCCGTGGTTTATCTACATGAGCAACCTCGAAGAGCTCGTATTCCCCGGCAATTCGCTGGAGAATATTCAAGCAGAAGGTTTTACGGGTCTGCCCAAACTGCGCAAAATCACATTGCCTTCATCGGTGCTGACCATTGGTGAGGGCGCGTTCCAAGGTGCAGGTCTGGAGGAGTTCGCTTTCCCCGAGAAAGTGCAGATCATATCCAAACACTGTCTGATGAGCTGCAAAAAACTGCAAAAAGTAGTGATTCCGGCAGCCGTAAAGGAAATAAAGGCCGGCGCATTCCTCTATGACAAAGCATTGAAAGAAATCGTTTTCAAAGGAACGACACCACCCCAAAAGGCGACAAGTCCCTACGATGCTTTCTCAGACCTTCAGTTCGATGATGCCAAAGGCAACGTGTTCCTCCACTTCATTGTGCCGAAAGGTACCATCGATGCTTACATCAAAGCATGGGGATGGGCAGCAGACAACAAGAAATACTTTCAAGAATCCACTGACAATCCTTAATTGAGAACAGTATGAGACACAGATATAGCATTTGTCTGTACGTGTTTTTCTGTGGTATCCTCTTGCTCGGCGCTTCCTGTAAGCAGTCCGAACAGGAGGATACTCCTGTAGTTCCGGCCACGGATAGCGAGATTATCAGTTATTATCGGAGCATATCCGACGCCGAGATACCTGCCGCCCCATCGGTCGGAATGTATCGTGAGAAGATAGAACCGGCTGATGTCGGTACGCAGCAACGTCGCATTTGGGAACTTTGGAAGCAGGCGCACACGGGATGGACACGCGTTTTCGACTTCGCAGGAATGAACGCAACGTATAAAGAAACGGTATGGGAAATACCCGAAAAGGAACGCATGAAAGTGCGCCTCTTTACCAAAGGAGTCCGTCCTGCCAGAGGTTATCCGCTGATTATCCACCTTCATGGCGGCGGTTTATATGCCGATGCGCCCGGGCCGTGGGAAAGTCTGATTAACACGGAGGAGTTTGAAATCAACTTCGACCTTGCCCATCGCGTGTTCCAAGAGGGACAACCCGTGGCCTATATGGTGCCCCGTATGCCTGACGACCGCAAGGGACGATGGTATTTCCTGCCTAAGCGCGTGGCTTTCAAGCAAGCGATACAGGCGGCAGTACTTAGCGGGTTGGTGAATCCCGACAAGGTATATCTCACCGGTATCTCTGAAGGCGGGTACGGAAGTCTGCGGCTCGGCATCTTCATGCCCGACTATTTTGCCGGCGTAGGCCCGATGGCCGCTGCCGAGAAAATAAATGGAGAGGCACAGAATTACCGCAATACGGCTTTCAGAATGGAAGTGGGCGAGAAGGACTATCAATATGGTCGTGCCGACTACGCAGGTATCTGGCAACTCGAAATGAAAGCTCTGCATGAGCAGTGGCCGGAAGATTTTGTGCACGAAGTGAATCTGCAGGCAAGACAAGGCCATGAAATAGATTATACGAAAGTAATTCCATGGCTGTTGAACTACACACGAAGGCACTATCCGAAACGGATAACTTACCGCTATTACGACCTCGACGGCAAAGACAGCTATGCTGCCGGCGTGTATTATCTCGGCTTTCAAAACCTGCAACCCGAGAAAGGGAGCAGTCTGTTCTTCGACGTACAGCACGATGGAAACCGCTTTGTCGTGGAAACCAAAACAAGCCAAGGGAAGGTCGGGGGCAGCTTCTGTCTCTACATCAGCGAGGTGGATTTCTCGCGTCCCATAGAGGTAACGTATAACGGGAAGACTGTTTTCCATGATAAAATAACCCCCAATGTAGGTACGATGGTGGAATCAACGGCACTCTTCGGCGACCCCTCACGCGTGTACCCTGCCAAAGTAACTCTAAAAATGCAATAGAAGAAGAGAGAAAACACAATCACCCAACGGTCATAAGAGAGCATGGGGTCGATAGAAGAATATCGTGATACAATCAGACCTGTAAGAGTGGAAGACGACGGACGGAAACAAGCGGAAGCATCGTCCTCGTGAACAGTCAATAAAACGATAAACCTCAAAAGAGTGACAGAAGGATTGAGCAGTCGGTCTGTCGTTCCTTTGGGGTTGAACACCAATCGGTCATAAGATCGCTCATTTAAGCCATTAAAAACAATGAAATATCAGAGTAAATAACTATATTTGCAGTTGTGCACTTTCGTTTGACAACGTACATTCCATCGGGCATCCCCGTCCACATTGGATTTGATAACTTCCTTAAGCATTGCTTCTTGCAAGGTTTCTCGGCCGTCCTCCTCATTACAGTCTTCCATCACCTCATATTTCCTATACCCACGAGGACGATGGGGAGTGTCTATAATACTTGTCTCTACGATGGCATCGTTCCTGACGATAGTGTCTTTCTCTTTAAGTTTACGGTTCATTTCATCGAGAATCATATCGTACAGGCCGGCCTCTACCAGTGTATTCCGAAAACGGCAGACAGTCGTGCTGTTGGGAGCAGTGTCTTCCATACCAAACCGACGAAACGGTTGAAAGAGAGGCGATCGTTCACCTCCTCCTCAACTTCACCGTCACTCAGTCCATACTATGTATGCAGAAGTTTGGTCTTGAATAAAACCAAGCCGTCATAACTCGGGCGACCTGTTGATTTATGGCCCTTGGTATAGGCGATTGCTATAATGCTTCGTATGGGAATCCAGTCGATTATCCTGTCTATCTGGAAGAAGAAGGCCTGCTTGACCTTTGCGCTGACCGAGGAGCAGGTTGGCAAAACTGGGAGACGATGGCCTCTATTTCATAATATAAAGGTACTGACTATTTTTGACATGAACGAATCCGTGGGTGATAGTTTTGTAGAGGGCCCATATTGCACTCTTGCAGAGCTTACATTACACCTCGTACCACTATATTTCGCATTTGAGGTACTGCGCAATCATACGCTGCCGGCACTTACATTGCACCCCACACCATGATAATAAGGTATTGATGTGTCTTGCAAAACGAGTGCTTCAGCACTTGCCCCATACATCGCAGGGCGGCAACAGGGCATCCATGCACCCTATCGTGCAACACTTTCAGGGATCTTCCGTGCCTTTGGTAAACGTTCAAATAGCCATACGTTATGACAGGAAAGGAGCGAGGACAGTGTGCTTACTCGGGCACATAAATGATTTGTCCGTTTTCCAGCTGGTAAGCAGTGCCTAACCGTTTACCTTTCGCACCATTGTTATCGGTGGTCTCTCCCGAGGCTTTATACGTGTTTATCTGCTTTCCTTGCTTTGTAATTATCTCCATATTGTCCTTTCCTGGGTTTTTGACCACAGTAAAGTCCTCATTTCCGAAAACCTCGGTCATATTCATGTGCATCACCATGGCCACCATCAGAGAGACGGCAAACACCATGGCCACGTCGAACAGATTGACAACCACGCTCAGCGGGTCGGCATCATCATCTACTAAAAGACGGCTACCTCTTCTCCTGCGGCTCATGGGTGTTCCTCCTTTTGATTCAGTATGCGCGCCACGTAGTCGAGGTTGTTTACGTCTTGAGAGAACCATCGTTGTTTCAACTGTAGGGTAAATAGGCCTACGGCACTGATGACCAGACCCACGACCGTTGCGGCAAAGACCACTTGCATGTTGTAGGCCATGCCGGAGATGTCGCCGGTCGAGAGACCTACCAGTGCAGGACTCATGGAGATAAGCGTACCGATAAGTCCGAGAACAGGGCCTAACTTGGCCAGCAGGCGCGATAGATTCACCTCCTTGACACTCTCAGTTTCATATTGGGTGATGAGATAGTCGGTATAGTCCTCATGGTCTTTGCCGTTGTCGAGCATGTCTTTCAGATAACGGACGTACAAGGAGTCGGTCTTCTGCGGCAGGCTTTCCTTGAGGTTTTCGATACCGTCGGGGGTAAGGTCTTTTATGAGATGGTTGAAGCACTGATTGTTTCTGCGGCGCAGCATGAAGCCATTGTAAGTGCCGCCAAGCAGCACAAGGGCGCGCAGAAAGAAGAGAATCAACAAGATGATGTCGGGAATCAGCAGACTGTTGGCTATCCCGAAAAGGGCATGTGATATATATTCAAAACGAGAAACACAGTCTTTCAACGTTATGGACGGAGCAATTATCGGACTGGGAGAAGTTCTTTGGGACGTACTACCCGAAGGGAAAAAGCTGGGAGGAGCACCTGCTAACTTCGCTTACCACGTAGGGCAATTCGGTTTAGAGACCAAAGCTGTCAGTGCATTAGGCAAAGATGCGCTCGGCGATGAGACTATCAAAGCTCTCGAAAGCAAAGACTTGAAGTATCTGATGCCACGTGTTGACTACCCTACAGGCATCGTACAAGTAGAGCTCGACGCCCAAGGTGTACCCACATACGATATTCGTGAGGATGTGGCATGGGACAATATACCGCTGACACCGGAAATGATTAGCCTCGCACAGAATGCTCGTGCCGTATGTTGGGGCTCGCTTGCGCAGCGCAGTTCCGGCTCTCGCAACACCATTCAACGATTTATCAACATCACACCTAACAACTGTTTACGTATCTTCGACATCAATCTTCGACAAAATTTCTATACTGCTGAAATTATCAAAGAGTCTCTACACCTCTGTAATGTGCTCAAAATCAACGATGAAGAATTGGTTATCATTGGTCAACTTCTAGGTTGTTCAAAGCTTAATATTAAGGACAAATGCCGCTTGATTCTAAATCATTACAATCTCAACATGCTGATACTTACCTGTGGAGCAGACGGAAGTTACGTATTTACACCTAGTAATGTATCGTTCCTAGAGACGCTAAAGGTAGACGTTGCCGATACTGTTGGCGCGGGAGATTCATTTACCGCCACCTTCTGTGCGGCTATCTTGGCCGGCAAGAGTGTTACAGAGGCTCACAAGTTAGCCGTAGAAGTAAGTGCATACGTATGTACCCAAAACGGTGCCATGCCTGTTTTGCCAAAGAAGTTCACTAATTTGAAAGCATAATACGCTTACTATAACAACGCTATCTACGGTCTAAATTTCATCACATTAGCCGGTGGACGGCCATTCTCATACTCCTTTTTCATGAAATCCATGTAGGGTGCGACATGGTTAAAGAACATCTTATATCCCTCACATAGATAGTTTAGGCCCGGCTCACCAGCCGCAATCTTCACAAATCTGTTCTTCGGGCACTCGCCATTACAAGCAAACTTCCACTCACACTCCATACAACGACGGGGCAACTGCTGCTTAATATCACCGAAACGTTGCTGTCGTTCGCCATAAAGCATCTCTACCAACGAGTGCTCATGGATGTTTCCAAGCTTGAATTCCGGGAACACAAAGTGGTCGCAAGAGTACACATCGCCATTAAACTCCATACAGGCTGCATGCCCACAACGCTGTGCCATGGTACATACACCGGGAATCTCGCCCACCCAATTGGCCAGTGTGGCATCAAAGATCTGAACGAAATACTCGCCCACATCTTGCTTTACCCACTCATCGAACAGCGTACATAGGAATCTACCCCACTGCTTTGGCGATACAGAGAAGTCAGCTAACGGAGCATTCGTGTCCAACATATGAGCCAAATGACGCTTGGCAGCCTCCGGTTCATTCGGTTTTTCGGGTGCAGGATACTTCACAAGACGCTCCACAATAGGCGCAAACTGAATATAATGTGCTCCTATCTCTTTGAAAAAACGATAAAACTCAAGCGGATAATCAGCGTTGAATTCATTCACAACAGCCATCGCATTCCATTGCACATCCCACTTATTGAGCAGTCGGATGCCTTTCATTACCTGCGCCCACGATGGTTTTCGGGAGCGCGACTTGCGGAATTCGTCGTGAAATTCTTGCGGCCCATCTATCGAAACGCCCACAAGAAAGTTGTTATCATGCAAGAATTTACACCACTCATCGGTCAATAATGTACCGTTGGTCTGCAACACATTGTCTATCTTACGGCCTCCGGCATACTTTTTCTGCAACTCCAATGCTCGTTTATAAAACGACAATGGCCTCATCAGCGGTTCGCCACCATGCCATTGGAACAGCACTTCGTTCATGGTTTGAGCACCAATAAACTCCTCTGTAAACTTCTCCAACAACTCGTCAGTCATCATTTGCTTGGAGTAATCGGGATACAATTTCGACTTTTCAAGGTAGTAACAATACTCACAAGCCAAGTTACAATGCGAACCAACAGGCTTGAGCATGACGTATAAAGGTCGTGAAAAAGGTGATATTGTTGTCATAGATAGCTGCAAAAATAAGCATAAGTTTCTTGTTTACACACTTTTTAAAGGTTTTTAGTGCACCCACATGATTATTGTATCTGGTCTTTCCATGCGTTCCACATAATTCTACCGGCTTCAACAAACAGAAGTCCCTTTTTGCTATTTCATCGTTTTTATCTATTTTTGCAAGTCAAAATTTAAATTGTTATGAATCCATATCTTACAATATTTCTGCTCTTGGTGTCCAACATATTCATGACCTTTGCATGGTACGGACACCTTAAATTGCAAGAGATGAAACTCCTCTCAAACGCTACGCCACTCATCTTTGTCATCCTACTAAGTTGGATGTTGGCGCTCATCGAGTATATATGTCAGGTTCCGGCCAATAGATACGGCTTCCAAGGTAATGGAGGGCACTTCACACTTTTGCAATTAAAAGTAGTGCAAGAAGTACTGTCCATTACCGTGTTCACCGTCTTTACCGTACTCTTTTTCAAAGGCGAGACCTTTCATTGGAACCACTATGCAGCTTTCGGCTGCCTCATCTTAGCGGTCTACTTGGTATTCAAATAGACCAAAAACCTACTTTCTCCACAACTTGCCCATCTCTTCAAGGGTCTTACCCTTGGTTTCCGGAACCAGTCGCCAAACGAAAATAGCTGCAATTACACAAATAGCGCCATAGAGACCATAGGTGAACCAGTGTCCAAAGTCGTCTCCCGGAGTCAGGTGCATATTAAACATTGGAACGAAAGTACTGCTTACTATCCAGTTGAATATCCACTGAAAAGCCACCGCTATAGCCACCGCTTTGCCTCGAATAGTATTGGGGAAGATCTCAGCGATGAGCACCCAACAGATTGGTCCCCACGACATCATGAACGAAGCACTGTAAACCATGATGCTCAACATGGTGATAATCTGCAGCGAGACATTGCCGAATGTGAGCGCAACACCAAACGCTCCGATGCCCATACCGATACTACCGGTTATCAGCAGAGGCTTGCGCCCCCACTTCTCCACCGTGAATACGGCCACCAGCGTAAAGAGAATATTCACAATACCCATGATAACGGTCTGCACCATCGGGTTATCCATGCCCATATCACCAAAGATACGAGGTGCATAATACAGCACGGCATTGATGCCTACAGCCTGTTGGAACACGCTCAACATGATGCCGATGAAAATACAAAGGAATCCATAAGAGAACAAACGTTCGGTTTTCTCACTGATAGTATTCTTAATATCATTGAGTATCAAAGCTGCTTGTTCGCTGCCATTGATACGACTCAGCACACCCAAAGCACGTTCGTCGCGACCCACCATCACCAAATAACGAGGTGTTTCCGGCACAAAACAGATGAGCAAAGCAAACAATCCGGCCGGTACAGCCTCACTTCCGAACATATAACGCCATCCGGTTGCGATGGTCCAAGAGGCTGCTTCGCCGTTCACCACTTGGTTTACACCGTTCACAAGTTCGATAACGGGATTGGCATGACTGCCCAATATCATGAAATTAACGAAGTAAACGACCAGCTGACCAAAGATAATGGCAAACTGATTCCAACTTACGAGCATTCCTCGAATGTTAGAAGGAGCTACCTCACCGATATACATTGGGCAGATAGCCGACGCCAATCCGACGCCCACACCGCCTATCACGCGATAGATATTAAACGAGATGAGCAGACTAAGTGATGGCTCTCCGTAGTCAAAAAACAAGAATTCGGGATACATACTGCCCAAAGCCGAGATGAAGAACATGATACCGGCAAAAATAAGTGAGCGCTTACGTCCCCAGTTAGAGGCCAACAAACCCGATAATCCGCTACCAATAATACATCCTATCAATGCACTTGCACACGTAAAACCGTGCCATGCGTCACCATAAACGAAGTCGGTAGCATTCATAAAGAAGGCCTGTAAGCCTTTCTCCGCACCCGAAATAACTGCCGTATCATAGCCAAAAAGCAGGCCACCAAGTACAGCGACCATCACAATAGAAACTAGGTAGGCTTTAGAGCCTTGCGAATTTTGTGTCATATCTATTAGGTTTAAATTGCTTAGTTACAGTTCATAATACGATTCAGCAAGGCAAATCCCCTTGACATATTGCAATGATTTGCCTAAGAACCGATAACCTCTCTATTTCCATTGTAAACAAATTTATCGAAACAACGGTTTCGGAAATGACGGTTTCGGAAACAAAACGGCTTATTACCACCTCTTTATCAAGGACTTATCTGACACTTCTCATCTCATATTTTGTTCACTTCGCCTTCAAGAAGTAATCCATCATGTCTTGCTCTATGGCTTCGGCCGACTCGTCTACATCGCGTCGTGCGATACTACCTTGGTACAGATAGAATATCTCATCGCACACATCGGTCAACGAAGAATAGTCTATCATAAAGAGCGTACGTTCACGATGTTGCGACACTGTCTGTAGGAATTGGCTATCACTACGCGCCACCTGTATAGCCAAACCATTACTGTATAAATAGCCAATCGTGAATAAGACGATAGAAAACTCAACGCATAAAACGCCACAACAAGCAATGCCAATACCACGAGAGTAAAGACATGAAGTTCTCGCACCATACGCATGGCGACTTTCAAACGCAAAGCTATATATTTTTAATCATCATCGGAAACGACTAACTCTATACTATCAGGTTATTTTTCAAGTCGTATATAAGAGCAAAATAAGGAATTATCAAAGCAACAACTAGGACTTTACATCATTTAACCTTACCTAGCGCGCTTTCAAGATGCTATTTTAAGAAAATCATAAATTGTATCTAATCAAATCGTATGCTTCGTAGGGACGCGACATGTCGCGTCCGCTAGCAGGATACATTTTCCCTTTTATGTGGCAAACATAGCTTTAAAATTCCCTGCGGACGCGACATGTCGCGTCCCTACAAGGCTGGTTCATACAAAAAAATAGTTTATGTACTTCTTAAAGTTCATTACTTTCATCCTAAACTCAACAACTTATCAACTCAAAAACTCATGGACTCACAGCCTTACTTAATAACTTATAAACTCACAAACTGGCAAACTTAAAATGCTGCAATGGCGACTCAGCAATGCTGCCTCAACTTATCAGCACTGTTGCAAAGGCAAGCCAGCATCGTTGCGAAGCCCTTGCAACAACCTCACTCAGCCTCTCTCCTTCAGAGAGGGAGCCGCAATCGGTAGACAAATTAGATATTTTTGTTCTCTTCACCCATCACTTCTAACCACTCACTCTTCCCTATCCGCCCATCATTCCCTACTTTTCACTCCAAACTACTCGCTCTTTTTGTTCGTTTATCTCAATGCTTTTTAGTAACTTTGCCACAAATATACCTCTTTTATAAAAGAAAATTATAGAGTGAAATTCAGTGAAGTCATAGGACAAGGTGAAGCCAAACAACGCTTCATGCAAATGATAGAGGAACATCGTATTCCCCATGCCATGATGCTATGCGGGCCGACCGGCTGTGGAAAGATGGCACTGGCCATGGCTTTCGCATCCTATCTCTTGGGCGAGCGCGACGAGCATGGTAAGGGAATCATTACCGACGAAGCCGCCACACTCAATGCCGAAGCCATGCTAAAGGTATGGGAACATCCCGACCTTCACTTCTCCTACCCCGTAATTCGCCCCTCTGGCACAGGGTCGGAACATAAGATGGTGAGCGACGACTTCGCAACTGAATGGCACGAGATGATGATGCGTGGACCTTATTTCACCATCGACCAATGGCTGACACAGATGGATGCCGCCAACCAGCAGGCGCAGATAGGTGCCGGAGAGAGCGACGCGCTGATTCACAAACTGAGTCTGAAATCGAGCCAAAACGGCTATAAGGTGTGTATCATGTGGCTGCCGGAGCGTATGAATGCAGAATGCGCCAACAAGCTACTCAAGTTACTGGAGGAACCACCTACGCAGACCGTCTTCATACTCGTGTGCGAAGAGCCCGGCCAACTCATCGATACCATCCGCAGCCGAGTACAGCGTATCGACATACACCGAATAGAAGAGGGCGACATAGAACAAGCTTTGATAGAGCGACGCGGACTGGAGAGCGACATAGCCTACCGTATAGCGCGTATGGCCGGAGGCAGTTGGCACAAGGCAATACAAACACTTGATGCCAATAACGAGAACGCAATATTCTTCGACATGTTCGTGATGCTGATGCGACTGTCCTACATGCGCAACGTGAAAGAGTTGAAAGTATGGAGCGAAGCAGTAGCGTCGTACGGACGAGAGAAGCAGCGTCGACTCCTAGCTTATAGTCTGCGAATGGTGAGAGAGAGCTTCATGTACAACTTCAAGATACATGAACTCACCTACATGACGCAGGCCGAAGAGGACTTTGCGAAGAATTTTGCACGCTTCATCAACGAAGCCAACATCATAGATATTACCGAATTAATAGAACGAGCACGCCGAGACATCGGGCAAAATGCCAATGCAAAAATTGTATTCTTTGACTTTGCACTGAAGATGATAGTGTTGCTCGTGAGAAAATAAAACCCACTATAGAATTGTTTATGGACTACAAAAACATGAAATTCAAGATATCCAGAGGGTGCGACAGGGGGCTTAGCTGCCATGGATGTGGCCGCCAAGACAACCAGCTGAACACCTACGACTGGCTCGCCGACGTTCCCGGCAACGCAGAAAGTACCGACTTGGTGGAGGTACAATTCAAAAATACGCGCAAAGGATACTACCATAACGTGAACAACCTGCCTCTGAAAAAGGGCGACATCGTGGCCGTGGAAGCCACACCGGGTCACGACATCGGCACTGTAACACTCACAGGACGGCTCGTCACACTGCAAATCAAGAAAGCAAACCTGAAGTCTGCAGACGACATCAAGCGTATCTACCGCATCGCAAAGCCTGTTGATATGGACAAATATCACGAAGCTAAGAGTCGCGAACACGACACCATGATACAGAGTAGACAGATAGCTAAGAACCTAGGACTACAAATGAAGATTGGCGATGTGGAATACCAAGGCGACGGAAATAAAGCTATCTTCTACTATATTGCCGACGAACGTGTAGACTTCAGACAACTTATCAAGGTGTTGGCCGACACTTTCCACGTGCGTATTGAGATGAAACAGATTGGTACAAGGCAGGAAGCAGGGCGCATCGGTGGTACTGGCCCATGTGGACGTGAGCTTTGTTGCGCTACATGGTTGAAGAACTTTGTGAGCGTAAGCACCAACGCTGCACGCTACCAAGACATCTCACTGAACCCACAGAAGCTTGCCGGCATGTGCGCCAAGTTGAAATGCTGCATGAACTACGAAGTGGATACCTACATGGAAGCAGGGCGTAAGATGCCTAGCAAGGAGGTAATGCTACAGACACAAGACAGCGATTACTACTTTTTCAAGCAAGATATATTGGCAGGAGAGGTAACTTACTCTACCGACAAACGCATGCCCGTGAATCTAGAGACCATCTCTGCACAGCGAGCACGCGAAGTTATCGAGATGAACAAGCGTGGAGAGAAGCCCCTATCGCTCTTGGAAGACGACAAGCAGAAGCAACCCGAACGGCCTAAAGACTTATTGGAAGGTGGCGATTTGAGTCGTTTTGATCGTAACAAAAAGAAGCGTAACAACAAACCAAACAATAGACCGAGACCTCAAACCAAAGAGGGTGAACAGCGCAATGGCGACAACCGTGGAACAAGGAATGGTCATCATCGCAACAATCACGGCAACAGGAACAACGGACAAAACCGTGATAACAAACCTCAACAGGCTTCACAAACAAGAAATCAAGAGACCGCCACACCGGCAAAACAATGAAACGATTTCTCTCAGTCATAGTCGTGGCAGTCGCACTCTTGTCGGCTTGTACCGGAAATAAGGTGTATGACAAATATGAGCATACACCTATTGCCGGATGGGAGAAGAACGACACACTGAAATATCAGATACCACCGGTAGCACAGTCGGGCATGTACAAGGCTGAGTTAGGCTTGCGTATCAACGGCTCGTACCCTTTTATGGAGCTGACACTGATTGTAGACCAGACTCGTTTCCCCGGCCGTAGCGTGAAATCAGATACCCTCAACTGTGAATTGATAGACCGTCGAGGCAACAGTAAAGGTCGCGGTTTGAGCTATTATCAATACCATTTCAAGGTAACGGAGATGTATCTGCACGCTGGCGACAGCCTGTCTATCAGCGTACGCCATGATATGAAGCGTGAAATTCTTCCCGGCATCAGCGATATTGGCATCATGCTGAATAGATAAAATAGAAACAACTCTTTGCAAAAAAAAGAGTGGATATATACA
>NZ_JRPT01000031.1:0-35282 GCF_000762865.1 Prevotella sp. S7 MS 2
TTTAAAAACAAAAGTCATGGATTTTATAAAAGCATGAAGCCATTAACATGCTATGTACGTACCAAATTACGCCCGGCGTCTATCCTCAAGAAGATAAAAAGAAGAAGGGTAAAGCCCCACAACGAAGACCCCCCATAACTGAAGAATGGCAGCGGAATACCGATAACAGGGGTCAATCCAAGCACCATTCCTACATTGATAAACACGTGGAATAAGAAAATACTCAACACACAATAGCCATAAATACGACCAAACTTGAATGGTTGCCGCTCGGCAAGTTTGATTAATCGGAGTATCAAAGCCAAGAATAAGAGCAGCACTCCAGCCGAACCTACGAATCCTTCTTCCTCTCCTACTGTGCAAAAGATAAAGTCGGTGTCTTGTTCGGGCACAAATTTAAGTTTCGTCTGTGTACCATTTAAGAATCCTTTGCCGCGCAATCCACCGGATCCGATGGCTATTTCGCTCTGATGCACATTGTATCCTGCACCGGCCAAGTCCTCATCCAATCCCAACAACACGTTGATACGAACACGTTGGTGTGGCTCCATCACATTGTTCAGCACGTAATCGGCCGAATAGAAAAAGACGATGGAACCTACGGCGAAAGCTAAGATAAAAAAGTAAGAGGGGAAACGTGTGCGCAACCACATGTAGAGTAAATAGAGCACAAGAGCCACCGATACGATGAGTTGTACCCATACTATATCGAAAGGTATCACATACTCGGAGAACAAGAAGAATACCAACGTCGTACCAAGACAACCGGCAAGAATGTACAAGAATTGCTTTTTCTCTCGACAATAGATATTGACCATGAAGGCCGTACATATCTGTACCAACAGCAACACAACGAATTTGCCGATAGAGGTTGGCGTACCGAGGAGCATGACATTCTCGAATTTGATGCCAACCACGAAATAAACGACCATGGCAACGCCTGTAAACAGCACGCTACCCGGCATTCCTTCGCGATAAAACATGAGGAAGAAAGAGAGGTAAACCAATGCCGAACCGGTCTCACGCTGGCCAATAATAAAAAGCATCGGAAGCAAAACGATACCACAAGCCGCAGCAAAATGCTTCCATTGATGGATGTTGAAGCCGTAAGTACTCATGAGTTTAGACACGGCTAGAGCCGTGGCAAACTTGGCAAACTCGGCAGGTTGCAATCGCAAAGGTCCTAATACGAGCCACGATCGAGAGCCTTTAATCTGATGAGGATTAAAGATAGTGACGAACAAAAGCAACAGTAAAGCCGCGTAGATGACGTAGGAGAAAGTATCATAAACTCGGTCGTCCATCATCAACAGCACAAAGCCAAGTACGATGGAAGTAGCAATCCAAATGATTTGCATACCTGAACGGCTGTCCATACTGAAGATATTGTTGTCGCCATAGGTGTAGCCGGCACCGCAAACACTCACCCATCCGAAGATGAGCAAAGCAATATAGATGCCTATCGTCCACCAGTCGAGCGAACGTAACACGCTAGGTTGTCTACCTATTCCTTGAGCCATAAGCGATTCTTCGTCTTTGGAAGTCGGCTGCTTTCTTCTCCGAGGCTTCCGAGAGTTTACCTTTTATATATTGTTCCATCATGAGTGAGCCAATTGGTACACCATAGTCGGCACCGAAACCACCATTCTCTACATATACGGCAATGGCTATCTTTGGTTCATCCATTGGTGCAAATCCCATGAAAACGGAGTGGTCTTGACCGCGGTTTTGGGCTGTACCGGTCTTACCACAGACTAGATAGTCGGCTCGGTTGGCTGCCTTACACGTTCCTTTGATAACAGATGAGCGCATACCGGCGACCACATAGTCGTACGCCCGGCGGTTGGCCTTGGTGTAATGTCGACGTGTGTACAAGGTATCCAAAGGCTCGCCTTGTACCTTACGTACGATATGGGGAACATAATAATATCCACGATTGGCAATGGTAGCACCTAGATTGGCAATCTGAAGAGGCGTCAGATTCACCTCACCTTGCCCGATGGAGATACTAATAACGGTAAGTCCATTCCACGAACCACGGTAAGCGTTGTCGTAGAACGACGCATTAGGAATCAAACCACGTTTCTCTCCGGGTAAGTCGATGCCTAGTTTATAGCCAAATCCCATGCTCACCATGTAATCACGCCATAAGTTCATGGCCTCTTGTACATTCTTATACTTCGCCCGATTGCTCATCATGTAGTATAATCCCCAACAGAAATAGGCATTACAAGAGGTACTTAGAGCCTCAACAAGATTCAAAGGAGAGGCGTGACCGTGGCATCCTACGTGCAGACCTCGGTAGTAAAAGCCATGATGACAAGGGAACATGGTACTCGGAGTGATGATTTTCTCTGTCATATAAGTGAGTGCCTGCGTAGTCTTAAACGTCGAACCGGGGGGATATTGTCCCATGATTGAACGATTCAGCAAGGGTTTCCAAATATTTGCGGAAAGTACCCTGTGATACTTACCACGCTTCCGTCCGACGAGCAAACGAGGATCATAGGTAGGCGATGAAACCATACATAATACTTCACCCGTAGACGGTTCGATGGCCACAATGCTTCCTATCTTACCTTGTAGCAACCGTTCGCCTAAAGCCTGAAGCTTTAAATCAAGACTCAATGTAAGGTCTTTACCGGCCACCGGACGCTGATCGTACTTCCCATCTTGATATTTTCCTTGGATACGACCGTGTGCATCGCGCAGTAACACCTGCACTCCTTTCACACCACGGAGCTGTTGTTCGTATGAACGTTCGACTCCTAACTTGCCTATATAGTCGCCTGCTTGGTAGTAATCGTCTTTCTCTATGTCGCTCTCACCGACTTCTCCCACATCTCCCAATACGTGTGCTGCATAAGGATATTGGTATTGCCGGATGCTACGTTTTTGTACATAGAAGCCGGGGAAACGGAATATCTTCTCTTGGAACACGCTAAACTCGCGGTCGGAAAGTTGACTAAGAAAGAGTTGCTGGGTAAATCTGGAGTAACCGGGATTCTTACTTCGGTCTTTAATATCCTCCATTCGCTTCACGAAAAATTCCTTGGTAATGCCCAAAGCTTCGCAAAACTCGGTGGTATCGATCTTGTCGCGAGCCTCATTTTCTACCACCATGATGTCGTAAGCTGGTTGATTATAAACCATCAACTTGCCATGACGATCGGTTATAATACCCCGCGACGGGTATTCAATCTTTTTTAAGAAGGCATTGCTATCGGCATTCTTCTTGAAGTCATCGCTCAATAATTGGAGCGTAAACAAACGGATAATGTAGATGACCACAATGGTGATGGCCACCCCGGCAATAACTGTTTGTCGCTTTTCAAGATCGTAATCCTTCACTAATCGTTTGAAATAAGAATGTATTTATTTCTTTCTCAAGTTCTCCAACACCAATACCAAGATGACCGTCAAGACGATACTACCGCCAATGGTGGCCAACCAAAGCTGCCAATTGAAGAAGTTGAATGCCTCTAGAGTAAAGAACACAAAGCAGTAAATCGTCACTGAAATAATGGTATAGTAAACGAATTTAGCCGTACCAAGTGTTGAGAAAGAGGGCGCCAAAGTGTCGTCTACATCACGTTGGATAAACATTGACAACAGATAAGGCTGTAAAAGACCAAGAAATGTCATTGAGGCCATGGTGACACCGGGCGTATCTGAGAACACATCTATGCCCAATCCCATGAGGAAACACAGCAACAGAATAGCCCATTTAGGGTATCCTCGACGGAACAGCAACACCATATAAACATAAGGAAGTGGCGTAGCAAAGCCGAAAAGATGGACATGATTGAGCACCAAAACTTGCGCCAACAACAGCAACACAAATATAAACATGCCCTTCAACAAACTTACATTCATCTGTCTATCATCTCCTTTCTATCAATTACTCTTCTCCATGAGGGAGTCTTTCGCTGCTCTCATCACGTCAAGACGCTCTGTTACGGCGGCATTATCAATGACACAGACATCGCGTAGATTGCCGAAATCAGTCGCCAGAATCACCTTCAAACGATACGACAGACCATCAGCAGAGTTATAGACGTGGCGAATTTTCCCCACCAAAATACCCGGTGGGAACACCGAAGAATATCCGCTTGTCACCACATCTTCAAACAATTTGAAATGAGCATGGCGCGGAATATCATCTACATTGGCCATATTGGCAGCTCCACCCGACCAATGCAGATAACCGAAATAGCCACGATTCTTGATGGTGCAGCTGATATTCGACCGCGAATTGAGCACCGGTATGACGATAGAGTAATGGGCCGACGTCATATAAACGATGCCCACAACGCCTGTTCCACATACGACGCCCATGTCCTTTCGCACTCCATCGGCTGCACCACGGTCGATAGTCATCAAGTTATCGGGCTTATCGAGCGAGTTGCTCACCACCTTTGCCGGTATCAGCCGGTATCCTTGTAGAGTCGGGAGTTTCTCTGTATGCAAGTAAGCAGAGTCTTGTGTCTGCTTAGCCAACTGTTCCGACAACAGTCTAACCTGCTGTTCCAGAGTCAGATTTCGACTGGTTAACGCCTGATTCACCTTTGTCAGAGAGAAGAAAGATTCCACCTCCGAACTCATCTCATACACTTTCCCCGATACGGCATTGGCAGACGAAAACCATACACTGCCTTGATAACTGTTGAACTGAAACAATAATACAAAGCTTACTATTTCCAGTAAAACAAAAAGAAACCAGTGGTTATTCTTAGCCAAAAAGTTTAATAGGTTGCGCATGTGATGAAAGGCGATCTCAGGAACAGTTTACCAACGACGCTCTTATCGCATAAGGAAAGAGAAGCGGTCTACATTCTTCAATGCAATACCGGCTCCCTTTGCAACACTATGCAATGGGTCTTCTGCAATATGGAACGGAATATTGATCTTATCTGTCAAGCGCTTGTCGAGCCCGCGAAGCAATGCACCGCCTCCACTTAGGTAGATACCGTTCTTCACGATGTCGGCATAGAGCTCTGGCGGAGTATTCTCCAAGGCCGAGAGTACAGCGTTTTCAATCTTCGCTACAGTCTTATCAAGGCAGTGTGCAATCTCCTGATAGCATACAGGAACTTCCATTGGGAGTGCCGTAATGCGGTTCGGGCCATGCACAATAAAGTCTTCGGGAGCCTCTTCGCCTAGATCTGTGAGGGCAGAACCCACATGAATCTTAATTCGTTCGGCCATACGCTCACTCACCTTCACATTGTGTTGGCGGCTCATGTATTCCTGAATGTCGGCCGTAAGGTCGTCACCGGCTGTGCGAATAGAGTTGTTCGACACGATACCACCGAGCGAAATCACAGCGATTTCAGTGCTACCACCACCTATATCAACTATCATATTGCCCTCCGGAGCCTCTACATCGATACCTATACCGATAGCTGCTGCCATCGGTTCAAATATTAAATAGACGTCGCGACCGTCAGCATGCTCGGCACTATCGCGCACCGCACGCAACTCAACTTCGGTAGAACCTGATGGAACACCGATAACCATACGCAGCGACGGAGAGAAAAGTCGACTACCGGTATGTACCATTTTAATGAGTCCACGCATCATTTGCTCACACGCAGTGAAGTCGGCTATCACACCATCGCGCAACGGACGGATGGTACGAATATTGTCGTGCGTCTTCTCATACATCATTTTTGCCTTTCCACCGACAGCAATCATCTTGTCGGTGCGGCGATCTAAAGCTACTACCGAAGGCTCATCGACCACAATCTTATCATCACTGATGATGATCGTATTGGCCGTGCCAAGGTCCATAGCTATTTCTTGTATAAACGAAAAAAATCCCATGAAATAGTGTTTCGGATTTATATTTTATGTGTATTTACTTACTAAACCAAGCGTGGATAGCTGTATCGTAGTGGCTACTTACACCAAATGCACGCTCAGCGAACATCTTACGATCTTCTATATCGGTCTTGGCTCCCTTCTCATTCAGTATATCTAGCAACATACCATACTCTGCTTTGCTAGGCACAATCACCACATCTTTGAAGTTCTTTGCACCGGCACGAATCAAAGAGATGCCGCCAATATCTATTTTTTCGATGATATTAGCCTCAGAAGCTCCACTGGCTACGGTCTGTTCAAAGGGGTAAAGATCTACGACAACCAAGTCGATAGAGGGAATCTCATACTCCTTCATCTGCTCCAAGTCACCTGTATTCTCACGGCGAGCAAGTATTCCACCGAATACTTTCGGGTGCAATGTCTTCACACGTCCACCCAAAATAGAGGGATAAGAGGTCACACTCTCCACAGCCTGACATTCATATCCCAATGATTCGATAAACTTTTGAGTTCCTCCTGTAGACAGGAATTTCACACCTTCTGCATTCAGTTTGGCCAGCAACTCATCCAAACCGTCTTTGTGGAAGACCGAAATAAGCGCGGTCTTCAACTCTCTTGTCTCTGCCATATCTATTTATTCATTATAATGATGAGAATGCAAAGTTACGAAAAACATTGATAGATGTGTACGAAAACACTGAAAAATTAAGCTTTTTATATAAGGTATAACGATAAAGGCGATTCCATCTTGGAATCGCCTTTCATTATCTTTCAGAGCAAAAACTTTCAACTCATCACTCTTCACTCAGAACTTCTCACTACCCCAAGTATTTCATGAGGATACGAGCATAACCGCTATCACGCAATTTAGCGATACTCTTTTCACGAATCTGGCGCACACGCTCACGTGTCAAACCAAGCTGATCGCCAATCTCTTCAAGCCCCTTTTCATGACAAGCAATACCGAAGCATTCGCGAATAATTGTAATTTCACGATCTTTCAATACCTTCTTCAACACCGATTCCAGCTCCAACGCCATCGACTCATGGTCTACTTGACGGTCAGTACGACTATCATCGCCCGACGCCATCACGTCTACCATGCTATTGTCTTCGCCATCTTGGAATGGCGCATCAATACTTACATGATGACTATCGGCCATCAGACTCTGGTCTATCTTTTCTTCTTCTATCTTCGTTACACTTGCTAACTCCGACAAAGATGGCTTACGTTGGTTCTCCTGCTCAAACTTATTGATTTCGCGGTTAATCTTATTCAGCGAACCTACTTGATTCAATGGCAGACGCACAATACGACTTTGCTCGGCAATAGCCTGCAAAATGCTCTGGCGAATCCACCACACTGCATACGAAATAAACTTAAAACCGCGTGTCTCATCAAATTTTTCGGCAGCCTTTACGAGTCCGATATTACCTTCATCAATAAGGTCGGTCAACGAAAGTCCCTGATGCTGATACTGCTTGGCAACAGAAACCACGAAACGCAAGTTTGCCGTTACCAACTTCTCTTTAGCTCGTTCACCTTCACGTCCGCCTTTCTTGATTTTCTGTGCCAGCTCAATTTCCTCATCAATAGAAATCAATGGAGCACGTCCAATCTCTACAAGGTATTTATCTAATGCCTCACTCGAACGGTTGGTAATACTTTTTTGTATCTTTAGTTGTCTCATTCCCTTTACCTTAAATCTAACTACCTGATTTACAATTCAATGTCCACACCTCTTTATAAAAGGCATGCAAAGGTACCAAAAAAGTAAACACAAAGCAAGTGATATTTGCATTATTTACCAAATATACATTTATTTAACATTACTAACATACCATATCGCTTTCAAGTTATTAGGAACTAGAAAACTGAAAGAGAGTTAATCCAAATACATATAAATGTTTATCAAACATTCAACAAGTAATAATTATCATTGAATTATACCTACATAAGTATATGATAGGACTCGTAGGAACGCGAATGGAAGACCTTTTGTCTCTACAGGAGCCACACCCCAACCCTCCCCATAAAGGGGAGGGCGAAAGAAATAAAGCTTTTCTGTCCCATGACTTAAAAACTTATCAACTAAAAAACTCATGAACTAACAAACTCAACCAATAACTTATCAACTCAAAAATTTAAATACTAAGACCCAAACTCAGCTACTTGTCAACCTAAAATCTTGTCTACTTGTTCACTCTTTGACTTGTCTACTAAAACGATTGGGCTGGGGTGGGGCTGTTGCAGCGGCTTCTCAGCATCACTGCCTCAACTTTTCAGCATTTCTGAATAGGCTATGCAGTAAAACTGCGAAGCCCTTGCAGTTTGATAGTAAAGAAGTTTACGAGTAGACAAGTGAACGAGTTTAAAAGAGAAGGAAACAAGTTACAAGTAGACAAGGAAACAGTTTTAAAAGGAAAATAAACTAGTCAACGAGTAGACAAGTGAACGAGTTTAAAAGACAAGTGAATAGTATAGCGTTATTAGAAAACAAGAATTCCTGCAAAAAGCGATGTATCCGCTCTTACGATTCTTCCTCTTCTGCTATGCAGAATATGTAAGAAAAGAATGCGACAATTGGTACTATCTTATTTTTTATGGCTAACTTTGCATAAGCTTACCAACTCTCAAGGGTGACTGTAGGAAACGGAATGTACTCCGTCTCCATAAGATAGATTCACCTGAGACTGTTATTTTAGACGTTTACAACATATACAACCACTGATATGAAAAAGTTACTGATTGCACTAACTCTATGCCTCACTGCCCTCACAAGTATGGCAGGGAAGCACTATACAGTCATTGTTTCGCTCGATGGATTCCGTTGGGACTATCCCGATTGGTACGATACGCCGGCTCTCGACACCTTGGCTGCCAAGGGTATAACGTCGGGATTGATTCCATCCTTCCCTTCTAAGACATTCCCCAACCACTATACGCTGGCCACAGGATTGTATCCTGATCACCATGGTATTGTGCATAACACATTCTTCGACAAGGTTTCTGACAGTTTCTTCTCGCTGGCTAATAAGGCAACGAAACTCGACTCGCATTTCTATGGTGGCGAACCTATTTGGGTAACGGCTCGTCAACAGGGTGTCAAGACAAGCATACTTTATTGGCCGGGGTCCGATGTAAAGGTAAAAGGCATGCTGCCCGACCGGTTTTTGGAATACGACAAAGCACCCAGACTCACCTTCGAAGAGCGCGTAGAAGGCGTGCTCAACGAGTTGCGCAAACCCGAAAAAGAGCGTCCGCAACTCATCATGGCCTACTTCGAGCAGCCCGATGCCCACGGTCACCATTTCGGTCCGCAAAGCAAAAAGACCAGACAGGTGGTCATGCAAGCCGACACGCTCATGGGAATGATATATCGTGGCATACAACAACTGCCTTTCGCGGCCGACGTCAACTTCATCGTTGTATCCGACCATGGTATGACTTGGGTGGACGAGGGACACCAAGTGCCACTCAAATCACGGTTAAAAGCAGAGTGGGTGAAAAGCATCCAAGGCAACGTCCCGGCCATGATATACGCGCGTGAAGGTTGCACCGACTCCATCTATCAGGCACTTCGCAACATTGACCATGCCCGCGTATGGAAACGTGGCGACGTCCCGGCCTACCTACACTACGGCACCAATCCGCGCATTGGCGACATCGTAGTTTGCCCCGACGGCGGTTATTTGGCGCAAGACACACCGGTGAAAGGTGGAGGTACACACGGTTTCGACCCGGCCGAGCAAGATATGCACGCCTTATTCCGTGCTGCCGGCCCCGACTTTCCACATGCTACACTCCCCCACTTTAGCAATGTAGACGTCTATCCACTACTCTGTAAATTGCTCGGACTCACGCCTGCCCCCAACGACGGAGAAGTACCGGCCGGCCTATAAAGCACCCCACAACACATTAGACCAACGACTATGCTGAATATATTCAAAGAACTGAAACGCCAAGACCATCCGAGAATCCTCGGTGGTATGGACATATTGAAATACATCGGTCCCGGATTGCTCGTCACCGTGGGCTTTATCGATCCCGGAAACTGGGCCAGTAACTTCGCAGCGGGATCCGATTTCGGTTACGCCTTGCTGTGGGTGGTCACACTATCTACCATCATGCTCATCGCTCTACAGCACAACGTAGCCCACTTGGGTATCGTTACCGGGCTCTGCTTGAGTGAGGCTGCCGAGAAATACACACCCAAATGGATTGGTCGCCCCATCATCGTCAGTGCCGTACTGGCTAGCATCAGTACCTCCATGGCAGAGATATTAGGCTCGGCCATTGCCCTGCAAATGCTCTTTGGAATCCCCATCGTGTGGGGCTCTACCCTCACAGTGGTGGCCGTACTCATTATGCTTTTCACCAATTCTTATCGCCATATAGAGCGTGCCATCATCGGTTTTGTATCTATGATTGGACTCTCTTTCATCTACGAGATATTCTTAATAGACATTGATTGGCCTGCTGCTACCACGGGATGGGTAGTGCCTAGCGTGCCCGAAGGAAGTCTGCTCATCATCATGAGTGTGCTCGGTGCCGTGGTAATGCCCCACAATCTATTCCTGCATTCAGAGGTGATACAGAGTCGCCAGATACATACGAAGGGTAAGACAGACATAGAGAAGACACTGAAATACGAACTATTCGACACCCTTTTCTCCATGATTGTGGGCTGGGGCATCAACAGTGCCATGATATTATTAGCTGCTGCAACATTCTACAATCACGGTATCCATGTGGAAGAGCTGTCACAAGCCCAATCGCTGTTGACCCCATTGTTAGGCAACAATGCCGGAAACATCTTCGCCATGGCGCTGCTGCTGGCCGGAATTTCGAGTACCATCACCAGCGGAATGGCTGCCGGAAGTATTTTTGCAGGCATGTTTGGTGAGTCGTACAATGCCCAAGACACCCACTCTGTCGTAGGTATCTGTATCTCACTGGGGCTGTCGTTGCTCATCATCTTCTTCATCTCCGATCCATTCCAAGGACTCATCTATTCGCAGATGTTGCTGAGTGTGCAACTTCCTTTTACCGTATTCTTGCAGGTAAGCCTTACCTCTTCCAAGCGCGTCATGGGTTGTTACGCCAACAAGCCGTGGAATTCGGCCTTCCTCTACAGCCTCGCCGCCATCGTAACCATACTGAATATATGGCTGCTGATAGAGAGTATTTAAGCCTTATAATTCCATCGTTTATTCTTTAGGAACGATACGCCGACCTCCCATACGGGGTGCAACAATCAACGGCACGCGCTCTACGACAACACTACTTGTGTCAAGTCCCAAGGCTCGTTCTTCGCTAATGCCGATGTGCTTGATGAGCGCATAGAGCCCCATAATAAAATTATCGCGCGAATTATCAGAACTAAAAGGATAGAAAATGCGATGAATAATGATAAAGCGGAAGTCGCCGGCAATCTTTCTCTGAGCCAAAGAGCGATATGCACTCGTCAGTTGGAACTGTCCATTGGCAACCAAATCTTCTACCACCTGTCGTAGATAGAGTGTGAGATAAGGTTGTACTCGAAAACCAATCTGCACGTCTACACGGTATAAAGTTTCCCGGATTAGCGGTGTAAAGGTGTACGTAAGCGTATCGGGACTGTCGACATACTCAAAATGAAACAGCCAGTAATGTTTGGCACGTTTGGGATTTTTGTGGATAATAGAATAGATAACCTTGCCTTCAACCAAGTCTATATCAGAGGTTTTACTGATATAGACTAGATTAGTAGCATACATCGGAATACTCTCATCGGCCTTAATAGCCTTGATTATGTCAAAATATTGATTGACACGCAGGAAGCTGAGATACTTCGTTCTTATCTTACTTGCATGATACCATATAAACATCGTGCTGCAGAAAAGGCCGGCCAATAAAATAGTGAACCATCCACCATGGAAAAATTTAAAGGCATTAGCTATAAAAAACAAGCCTTCAATACCTCCGAATACTAGTGCGAATACGAATATAAGCAGTCTATTCACCTGCCTCATCGACAGATAATAGACTAGCAACACAGTCGTCATCAACATCGTTATGGTAATAGATAGCCCGTAGGCGGCTTCCATATTCTCAGACGATTGAAATACCAATATTGTAAGGATACATAGTATATAAAGCGAAGTATTGACCCAAGGTACAAACATCTGTCCCTTGTGGCGGGTGGGATATTTGATACGTAAGCGCGGCCAAAAGTTAAGATTCATAGCTTCACTGAAGATAGTGAACGCCCCACTGATAAGAGCCTGACTGGCAATAACGGCTGCCATCGTAGCCATGATGATAGCCGGTACGAGAAAACTCTGCGGCATGATGGCATAGAAAGGGTTGAGCCCGGAAGCAACCTCTCCACGATGAGCGATAAGCCAAGCCCCTTGTCCCAAATAATTGAGTATGAGCATCGACTTCACATACATCCAACTCCACGTAATATTGCGCTTACCACAATGACCTAAATCAGAATACAGCGCCTCGGCTCCGGTAGTACAAAGAAATACAGCACCCAATATGAGGAACCAAGAGGGATTGTGCGCCAAGAGATTGAGCGCATAATAAGGATTGAACGCTTGCAAGATAGCCCAATGATGGGGCAATTGGCAAACTCCTACCACACCCAACATGAAGAACCACAAAAACATGATATAACCAAAGGACTTACCGATGGCGTTGGTACCAAATTGCTGAACGAAGAATAAAACCGTGATAATGGCAATACTAATAGGCAATATCGGTGGCGTGGAATGAAGAGCCCCCAGCCCCTCAATAGCCGAAAGTACGGTGATAGAAGGGGTGATGATACCGTCGGCAACAAGCGTACTGGCCCCGACAATAGCTAGTAGGTAGAGCCACGTACGCTTGCTGCGCTTCACAAGAGCATAAAGAGCCAAGATACCTCCTTCTCCCTTATTATCGGCTCGCAATGCTATCAATACATATTTAATGGTTGTCTGCATGGTTAGCGTCCAGATGATGCACGACACAGCCCCTACTATATAACTCGTATCGTAGTGTCGATTCACACCGATAATCGTCTTCATCACATACAAGGGCGAAGTGCCTATATCGCCGAAAACAATACCCAATGTGACAAACATGCCCATCAGACTCCAACGTCTGGTTGCATTACTATCTTCTGTTGCTTTCATCCTTGAAAATATCTCTATAAAATGGCGCAAAGATAGGGATAAAATGCTTTTGCAAGCATAAAACCAGAAACTTAGTTAATGCCATTAACCATTATTAACCATGGGATAAATTGTAAAAATAGAATGGCTCACAGAATGAGAAACAAACAGGCTTAAAATCCACTTTTGCGGCTGAAATGCCACAACAAACCGCAAATTATGCGTCTTATTTACAAAGTTAAGGCGCAAGAACTTGCTTGCGTAAAGCTAAAAAGGTATATTTGCAATGTATAAAGCTAATGTTTATCCATGAAAGAGAGCATTGGAACGACCGGCATTAAGACTATCACTATTCATGATATTCTTCATTGTTACACTATTCTAGGAACTTTTCTAGTTGCAGCCATTGCAGAGTGTACAGTTTCATTCTGTTACACCTTGACAAGTAAGTTCTTTCTCTTCCAAGCGCATCATGGGTTGTTACGCCAACAAACCGTGGAATTCGGCCTTCCTCTACAGCCTTGCCGGCTTCGTAACCTTATTGAATATATGGCTACTGACAGAGGGTATATCAGCATAAAAGCAGGGACCAGTTATAGTAGTTAATTTTACAATTTGATTTTCTATGACATACGACAGTTATAAAATCAGACCGCTTACAACCCTCAGTATCATACTTTTTGCCATGATATTGTTGATAATACCCGGCATTGCTAGCTTCTTAGTTGCAAAAGATTGGTATAGCTTGGGATTCATGATAGTCATCATATCATTAGCTATATACCTTATATATGACTATTATCAATCACGCCACGACCATATTATGATCACGGGTGCCGGCATACAAATACGTATCAAACAGCAGATACAAGACATCTTGTGGGGTGACATTGAGTATATTGCTTTTTGTGCACGGCCTTTCGACGGTTTGTTTTTGCAAATTAAATATACAGGCCATCGCCCACCTACAGAAATAAACTTTGGCCGTGGTACCTATTGGACTGCCAACTTCTACCACTTACGGCGCAAGATTATCCACTTTTCACAACGAGATGACATCACAATATTGCGATCGAAGCAATGGTATCTGAAGATTGTATAATATAAAATTCCATGATTATGGATAGAAGACTACCCCTTTTAAGCATGTTATCACTGCTATTCGTAATATTATCATGCCACACAGTGCCCAGTGGAACAAGATTATCTGAACTACCATATACACAAGTTACGATACTAGAGTGCCACGACTTCGACATGCAAACATGCCCAATAGCTATTGGCAACCGTATTTTCACCATTGGACGAGGATGGGGATACACCAACAATACATTATCCAAAACCATTCTCGGCGATGGACTTACCGAGGGAATTCTTATTCTGGATGTCCCGGATTCTATCCTTGGCTACGACAAGACAGCTAAACCCTATATACACCTCAACCTCTATCGCACCAACGACAAGGTATATTTCATGGGCAAACGCTACCGAATTGCACGCGAAAACAGAGATAGTATCTTCTCTACATTATATCCATCACAAGGCAATTTTAAAAATTGCATGGTGTTCATCGGGGATATCCCCTATCGGAAGAAATGAAAATGGAGTTCCGAAAAAACTCGCTAAATCAAACAAAAATGGGGGCTACGCAGAGTCAACCTGCAAGTTACAAAACGAAGTGCAATAAAAGAGTAGCCCTCAAGTTGATTCTTTGATACCCCTCAAGTTACTCCTTAGCTATCCTACAAGTATGCCCCAAGTATGCCCCAAGTACATAAATATATTTTTCATGTTGATATGGTAAAATGCAGAAAAAGCTTGTTGAAACCTATTTCATGCTAGTGTAAAGTAATGAAAAATATTTCCTTGCACTATGCTGCAAGCACCTATTTTTGGACTCAAAATGTTCCATGAATGTTCCACTTGTTGGTAGTAAACGAAATAAAGGATTTACGAATAGTTTCGTAAATCCTTTATTATTAAGATTTTATCCTTTGTAGCGGGGGTGGGACCCGAACCCACGACCTCCGGATTATGAATCCGACGCTCTAACCAGCTGAGCTATCCCGCCATCACAACTCGCAGCAAGTGCTGTTTGCGGGTGCAAAGGTATACAAGTTTTTTGATTATACAAAATTTCAATCTCCTTTTTTATTGTTTTCCTCAGTATTTTTTTATATTTTTGTAGCTGAACAAGTTTTATATCAACCCAACAAGTACATGAAGAAAGAGAAAATAACGATTGAGCACCTGTTGAGTTCAAATTCACCATCCATCATTTGGGACATAGTGGGGACTGTTCACGGATGGGCTTGTTGGCTTGCCGATGAAGTCACACAAGACCAAGATGAAATCACATTCGTATGGGGAAAAGTATGGAGCCACCACGAGATTCGGAAAGCTAAACTTATTAGTTGTAAGAATTTCAATGCCATTCGTATCCGGTGGGAAGACGAAGAAGACTTGGAGGCTTTTGTAGAAATCAAGATGGAGCGAACAGATTTGACCGGTCATTACATGCTTATTATTACAGATTTTGCAGAACCTAATGATATGGAGCAACTAGAAAATATATGGCAAGACAACTTGACAAGGCTTCATCAAGCAACAGGATTATAAAAAGAGATACGCAACAAGGCTCTGTAGAATAAGCCTTTTAGCCACTTTACTCCTTACAAATAAGGATTGTTTTTGTATAACTTTGTTTGTACCTTTGCATTTTATAGTATGAGCACGAACAAGATACAAAACATTAACCAAGACATTATCGATAAATATAATGTTCCGGTACCACGATATACCAGTTATCCGCCTGCGAATTATTTTGAAGATTTCACAGAGGCAGACTATCTCAATGCTGTAAACAAATCGAATACAGCAACCGACAAGCATCTATCATTCTACTTTCATATTCCGTTTTGTAGACACTTGTGTCATTACTGTGCGTGCAACTCGTACTGTATGCATAAGCCCGAAGTTGTGTCGGCTTACGTAGATGCGTTGCATCAAGAGATTGACTTATTGTTACCACACTTAGACTCAAATCGCAAGATTTCACAGATTCACTATGGTGGTGGTACGCCAACGCTCCTTGAACCGAAAGAGATTAAAAAGCTCAACGAGCATCTGCTTTCCCATTTCGATACTATAGAGCAACCAGAGATTGCCATAGAATGCCATCCGGGGTATCTCACACTAGAGAAATGGCAACAATTGATAGATTGCGGTTTTACTCGTATGAGCATAGGTATACAGGACTTTAACGAAGCTGTACTAAAAACCGTAAATCGCCAACCGGCGTGCGAACCGATAGAAGACGTGGTTGCTCTCTTACGCCAATCAGGCATTAAGCTCAATATGGACTTCTTATACGGCTTACCGGGACAGACGCCCGATTCGTTTGCCGAATCCATACGTCGAGCTATTGAACTTCATCCCGACCGCCTCGTGACATTCAGTTATGCCCACGTGCCATGGTTGAAAAAGCAACAACTCATCCTAGAAAAAGCGGGGCTACCCACAAGTTCGGTCAAAGAGAGTATCTTTACAACAGCCAGCCTACTGCTACATGAGGCCGGTTACAAGAGTGTAGGACTCGACCATTTCGTACTTCCGGACGACGAGTTATACATAGCCCGACAAAATCATCAGCTACACCGTAACTTCCAAGGATATTGTACACGGCGTACTACGGCTCAAGTTTATGCTTTTGGTGTCACAGGAATCAGTCAACTTGACGGTGCTTACGCTCAAAACACAAAGAATATAATTGAATATATAGAGCAGACTAATCATGGAAACCTAACGATTCGGAAAGGTTATGCCCTATCAAACGAGGAGCGACTGACTCGCGAAGTAATTGAAACATTGATGTGTAACTATCGTATTGACTGGCAAGATATTGCTAATCATGTGCAAACGAGTGTCGAACAATTGAAAGTTGCCACTGCTTACAACGAGCAGAAACTACAAGAATTTGCTGCCGATGGTATCATCCGATTCGATGATTTACATCTAGAGATGACTGACGCAGCATCTCCTATGGTTAGAAATGTAGCGGCATCGCTCGACCCTCTGATGTTGAAATCCAACAAATCGTTCTCCAAAGCAATCTAACAACATGCAGAATCAAGAAGCTATCAAGCATACAGGCGTGGTCATCATTGGAGCAGGACTCACCGGACTAACCACAGCATATACACTTAAACAAAGAGGATTTGGCGTACATGTCGTAGAAAAGCTGACACGAATAGGCGGACAAATCCAAACACACCGAGTGGGTGACTACATCGTGGAGAGTGGACCTAACACGGGCGCTATATCATTTCCAGAGGTTAAGGAACTGATGAACGAGCTTAAAGAGACTTCGCATGGTACTTGTTTACTCGAACCGGCCGTAAAAGTTGCCAACCAACGATTGATTTGGAAAGGCAGTCGTTTCCGTGCTTTGCCATCCAGCCCTATAGGTGGATTGACAACTCCACTATTCACATGGACTGATAAATTCCGTATTCTAGGTGAGCCATGGCGCCGCAAAGGTCAGAATCCCGACGAAAGTGTAGCAAGCCTAGCTACCCGTAGACTAGGAAAATCATTTGTCGATTATGCAGTAGACCCATTCATATCGGGTGTCTATGCCGGTGATGCTAACCAACTCATCACACGCTATGCCCTGCCAAAACTCTATAATTTGGAACAAGAGTATGGCAGTTTTATTCGCGGAGCTATAGCCAAAGCCAAACAACCGAAGAATGACCGAGACAAATTAGCTACTAAAGAAGTATTCTCTGCTGTTGGTGGTTTAGGACAAATTCCCCAAGCAGAGGCCGACTACATAGGCACAGAGAACATCTCTTTGGGCGTGACAGATGTAAGTATCAAGCCTTTCGAAGACAAGTGGCAAGTAAAATTTACCAGTCAACAAGGCCAAGCCATCATCTATCAATGCCAAAAAGTGGTTACAACTTGCGGAGCATACGCACTGAACAACATGTTACCTTTCATTGAATCTCAACGCCTTGAGCGTATTACCAATCTGCACTACGCCCCCATTATAGAAGTAGGTGTGGGAGTACGCAACACCGAAGGGCTGGATTACAAAGCATTTGGTGGTTTGATACCTTCTCGCGAACAAAAGAAAGTTTTGGGAATCCTCTTTCCATCGGCTTGTTTCAAAGGACGTGCACCCGAAGGCGGAGCCCTGTTCACCTACTTTATTGGTGGGGTAAAACATACTGAGATGCTCGATATGAGCGACGATGAGCTACAAAATCTTGTTGTAGATTACTTCCATAACATGCTCAAGTTCCCATCACACATCCATCCCGACACCATTAATATATTCCGGCACACAAAGGCTATTCCACAATATGAAGTTTCGAGTGGTGCTCGTTTTGAAGAAGTAGGCCGCATAGAAACGGAATATCCGGGGCTCATTATCGCCGGAAATCTACGCAATGGTATCGGCATGGCTCATCGTATCAAGCAGGCACGTGACATTGCCACCAACATACAATTACAGAAATGACAAACCCATTCCTCGACATCGTACAAGGCAAACAAGCCAATCGACCCGCCGTATGGTTCATGCGGCAAGCCGGCCGGGTGCTTCCTCGCTACCAAGAATTGCGACAAAGCCATTCTTTCTTAGAGCTAATGACCCAATCGGAGTTAGCAGCCAAAGTTACATTATTACCCGTTGAAGATTTAGGTGTGGATGCTGCTATCCTCTTCAGCGACATTCTTGTGATACCAATGGCTATGCAGAGTGATGTGGAATGGACCGATAAAGGCCCGGTATTCCCCACTCCATTGGCATTTATAGAGAAACCATCAACCTTGTTAAAACCCCAACCGGAGAAATTGGAATTTGTTTATCGGGCCATCGACCGCATCATGGAGCCCCGCACACAGGGCACTCCTCTCATCGGATTCTGTGGCGCACCGCTTACTACGCTCTGCTATATGCTGCAAGGTTTGAACTCACATACGGGTTTTCCCGATGCCATCAAGTTCTTCTATACTCAGCCCGAAGAAACTCGTAAGCTGATAGATGTTATCACCGAGCTTTGTATCCACTACGCCCGGCAGCAAGTTCGACACGGTATTGACGTTTTCCAGATCTTCGAGACACACGCCGGTCTCGTTCCTACAGAACTCTATGCAGACCTATTCCTACCGGCAGTAAAACGTATTTCCGAAGCTATCCGCAGTATGGGACGCCGTGTTATCTTCTTCCCCAAAGGCATCGGAACAAGTTTATCCCTCATCACTCCCGATATTTGCGACATTGTAAGTATTGATTGGCAGACATCCTTAGAAACCGCCCGCCGGCTTCTTCATCCTTCTATTGGTCTACAAGGCAATCTAGACCCACGCTTACTCTATGCCGATTTAGACACTATTCAGGCTGTACTTGGCACATATGAGAAGTTCTTTGAGAAGCATGGAGCTTGGATTTTCAACCTTGGACATGGCGTATTGGCCGATACTCCATTTGAAAATCTAAAGTATGTGGCTACGTGGGCGAAAGCTCTATCTGCCCACCAATAAACAGAATACAAAAAATTATGATAGGATATAAATCAATCAACCATTTAAACACTTCACTCGAAGACCGCGAAGAGACTTTCAAGTTGGAGCGAAACCAAAACAATCAACCATCGGTATTCTTACAGACATGCAACCGAATGGAACTCTATTATGGTGAAGGAGAAATTCCTACAGACGTAGCCAATCACCTTTTCCGCGTGGTCAGTGGACTCGAATCGGCTATTGTTGGCGAACGTGCCGTACAAGGACAGGTGAAAGATGCCTACATCTCTGCCCGCACTCACCATAAACTCCCTGCCGAAATGCACAAACTCTTTGAATTTGCCCTGCAAGTAGGAAAGCGCGTACGTAATGAAACTGAGATTTCTCATGGTGCTGTAAGCCATAGTCTCGCAGCCATTGAGATTATCGAGGATGAGCATATCGACCTCACAGATGCTCGCATTACCATCATCGGTGTCAATAAACTGACTAGCGATATTATCAAGTTTTTGCAAAACAAGGGTACACACCTTGTCTTTCTAGGCAATCGTACCCTTGACAAAGCGCACCGCTTGGCCGACCAATTCGGCATTGAAGTGTTTGCACTTGACGATAAACGCGAGTTTCTCAAAGACACAGATATTCTTATCAGTGCCACTTCGGCAGATACTACTATCATCAATGAAGAGGATATCAACCCTAACCAACGTATGTTGGCCATCGATTTAGCCTTTCCACGCGATATAGCACCGGCCATCGGAGAAAATCCCAACGTCACTCTCTACAACTTACGAGATGTAGAAAGCAAGGTACAAAAGAATATTTCTATTCGAGAAGACGAAGTGAAAAAAGCCGAGAAGATTATCGAAGAAGAGATAGACGAACTATACGAAACCCTCGAAAGAAGAAAAGCATATATCAAATGAACAAGCTCAAAGTTGTAGCACGTGGCAGTAAACTCTCTCAACTGCAGGTAAAAGAGATCTTCAATAGATTTCCCGAAATAGACTATGACCTGATTCTAACGAAGTCGTATGGCGACCACAATATGCAGATTTCATTACTTAATGGCGCTGCACCGGACGACATGTTTACCCGCGGACTCGACCAACTGATTCTTACGGGGGAAGCAGACATAGCTATTCACTCCGCCAAAGATCTACCGGTCAATTTGAATCCGGAATTAGAAATCATTGCATTATACGAGGCTTTCGACAAAACAGATTCTCTTGTAAGTCGCAATCATCTCAAACTAAACGAACTACCTGCCGGCAGTAGTATCGGAACAAGTTCGCCATTACGCAAAGCCGGACTAACTTCTCTGCGTCCGGATTTAGAAATTGTGGGCATTCGAGGATGCATCGAAGAGCGCGTACAGCAAGTTCGGGATGGAAAAATAGACGCTGTCATCGTTGCCACCTGCGCCTTGAAGCGTCTCGGAATGGAAAACGAAATAGCCGAAATACTACCCTTCGACACCCACCCCATGCAAGGAAGATTAGCCATCACAGCTCGGAAAGGCCGCGACGATCTAAAGGAATTGTTTAGCAAAGGGAGTATTCTCGACCAAATAAACGATTAATTCATGCGTACACTCTTCACCGGAACACACAGCCAGAACCCCGATTACATCCATACCCCACTCATCGAGTTGGTGGCCTTGGATGACAGAAGTGAGCTATACGAAGCCATTCGAAGCCTCACCATATCGGATACACTGCTTTTTACGAGCCGATATGCAGTGAGGTTTTGGTATGAAGCCATGCAAGAGATACGAGCAACATGGGGTGAACAACGCATTGTTTCCATCGGCAGAGTAACCACCAAGACCTTACAAGAGTCTGGTGCAACGCACATTGAGCAAACCGAAAAAGACGTTTCTTACGGTATCATTGAGCACTTCAAAGTTTTTCCGCCACAAGGCAGAATCATTTGTCCACGCTCCGAACGAGCACTCGACATTATCCCCAAGGGACTACAAGAGCTAGGTTTTACCTTCTATCCCATTACTGCTTATCGTAATAAGATGCCTCTCCGTCCCATAAAGGTCAATCTGGAAGAGATAGATAGCATCATCTTTACATCACCCAGTACCATCGACCATTTCATACAACTCTACGGAAGCTTGCCCCCTGACAAGATTTATATCACCCGCGGAGCCATTACAGAACAATATTTAAACCAAAGAAGATATGAAAAGATTTAGAATTTACCGCAAAGACCAAGCCACACGCGACAAATATGCCGACGTAGAAGTGAAAGCAGAAGATTTCATCTATCCTTATTTCGTTGTCGAAGGAGAGAATATCAAGGAAGAGATTTCCACCATGCCGGGTGTCTATCGCTTCTCTATCGATACCCTCATTGAGGATATTAAAGAGGTGAAAGCACTAGGTATTGACAAGGTTTTGCTCTTCGGTGTCATCGAAGATAAGTTGAAAGACGAGCGTGGTAGTTTGGCTTATGCCGACGACGCCCTTGTCTGTCGTGCCACTACAGCCATCAAAAAGAATGTTACCGGCGTCATGGTTATCACCGATGTATGTCTCTGCGAATATACAAGTCATGGACATTGTGGACTTCTCCACGACCACAATGTAGAGAACGATTCTACCTTACCACTATTAGCTCAAATGGCTTACGTACATGCCAAAGCCGGTGCCGACTTCGTTGCTCCATCGTCTATGATGGACGGACAAATTGAAGCGCTGCGCAAGAAGCTGGATGAAACAGGATTGAACAAGACTTGTCGTATATTGGCTTATTCCGCTAAATATGCGTCAGCATTCTATGGTCCGTTCCGCGATGCAGCCGACTCAGCTCCTTCTTTCGGCGACCGTAAGTCATACCAGATGGATTATCGCACTCACGACCAAGGTTTAGAAGAAATTGCTGCAGACATTGAGGAAGGTGCCGACTGGACAATGGTAAAGCCCGCTATGCCTTATCTCGACATGATTGCACGTGGTGTTGAGCGTTTCCCGAATATTCCGATGGTTGCTTATCAGGTGAGTGGAGAGTATAGTATGCTCAAGGCAGCTGCCAAACTTAACTATCTTGACGAGCCACGTGTTGTATTTGAAAGCCTCATTGCCATCAAACGCGCTGGTGCCAAGTACATCATTTCATACTATGCCAAAGAGTTTATGGAAAAATGGAACGATCGTTTTGAAATTAAAAGATAAGGAGACAGCATGAACGAAAGAATTAAATCGGCTGCAGCCTTTCAACAAGCATTGCAGGTTATACCCGGAGGAGTAAACAGTCCCGTACGCGCTTTGAAAGCCGTAGGGACAACTCCCCTCTTCGTCAAAGAAGCACAAGGAACTTACATCACCGACATTGACGATAATCGTTTCATTGACTTCTGCATGTCGTGGGGTGTATTCATCCTCGGTCATAACAACCCTACCGTCAGTCAGAAAGCTGCCGAGGCCGTCATGCGTGGCAGTAGTTATGGTATTCCGACACTGGCAGAGACCACATTGGCTACGAAAGTACGCGAAGCATTCCCCTCTATGGAGCGCCTCCGTTTCGTTAACAGTGGTACAGAAGCTACTATGTCGGCTATTCGCGTAGCCCGTGGCTTCACCGGTCGCGATGTTTTAGTTAAGTTCGAGGGATGTTACCATGGCCATGCCGACCATCTATTGGTGTCTGCCGGCTCGGCCGTTGCCAACATTAGCAATGCTTCATCGGCTGGTGTTCCCGATGGTTTTACCAAGTACACAGTTGTATTGCCTTATAATGATACTGAGGCTTTGGAGCAATACTTTGCAGAAAATGGCGACAAGGTAGCTGCGTTGATCATCGAACCCGTAGCTTGTAACATGGGCGTCGTACCTCCAACACGTGAATTTATCGAAGCTACTCGCCGTGTCACTGAGCAACATGGCGCCATACTCATCTTCGACGAAGTGATTACCGGATTCCGTCTTGCCTTCGGCGGTGCCCAACAACGTTTCGGTATCAAGCCCGATATGACGACTGTCGGCAAGATTGTCGGTGGCGGATTCCCTTGTGCTGCCTTTGGTGGTCGAGCCGATATCATGAAGGTTCTAGCCCCCGATGGCCCCGTTTACCAAGCCGGAACATTGAGTGGCAACCCTGTAGCTATGGCAGCTGGCATTGAAACCATCACCCAACTGTCAGCTCCTGGATTCCACGAGGAACTAGAAAAACGAAGCAATGAATTCTGTACTCGTCTAGAGAAGATTATCGAAGGCAAGGACATTTACCTAAATCATGTGGGTAGTATGTTCACCCTCTTCTTCAATACGAAGAATCCACAGAACTTCAAAGATACTAAACAGAGCGACCAAGTACGCTTTGCACGCTACTTTAATCGTATGTTGGAACGTAGCATCTATGTGAGCCCTTCACAATTTGAAGGCAATTTTATCTCACAATGCCACACTCCGGAAATCCTCGACTACGTATTGAAGTCGATAGAAGAAAGCATTAATGAGTAAAGAGTGGAGAAATTAATCGGGAGTTATTCGCGGAGATAACGGACAAATGTTCATTATCTTTAAGGCAATCACAATGAATTCCTCACTTCTAACTTCCATTTACTTCCAATAAAAAAGGACCATAAGCAATTATGGTCCTTTTTATTTTATCCTAAGGATTCAACTACTCATTAGTCATTCTTCATTCCTAATTCGATATAACTCCTCACTCAAAATAGAACGTCAGTACTATCATTTTACTATGTGCTTTATTTACTGAAATCGTGTAAGGCAACATATTCTTATCCTTGAGTTCGCTAGCATGATTCTTATCCAAACTGTTTGTCAGACTATAGAGGAACTTGAGTTCCGGACGTAGCTTAAAGAAAGGCAGATAAAAGTCACATCCCAAACCAACTTCGGCAAACACTTCTGTGTTCTTTAGCTTTAAATAGTCTTGCTCTTTGCGACTCAGATTCAACATTGGTGTCAATCCCACCATCAAATAAGGTCGATGATTTCCCGAACGAGGGGCAGCAAAAATCAAGTCAAAAGCTGTAGAGAAATATGCGGTCTTTAATTCCTGCTGTTGTTCAGTAGGTTGTCCAGCAGCATCTAAAACCTTAAAATGATGAAAAGTAATATGATGAGAACCAAAATACATGGCAGGAGCTACACGAAACTGGAAGTGTTCGCTCAACCTTAATTCCCCCAAAACTCCAACAGTAAAGCCGGCATCCCACCTATCTTGATCGCAAGTAATCAAGGCATCTACCGTTGTTCCATCTTCCTGAATAATCGTTTGTGGTCCAACATTTGTCAACTCCAAATCTTGTAAATGCGTACCTACCAACACACCAAAGTGGAATGGTCGCAGGTCTGTATACGGACGATTCTCCACCACCCGCTGAGCACAGACCTGTTGTAAGCCCATCCACCCTATTAATATATAGAGACAAATTCTTTTCATATCTTTCTACAAAACGATATACCTATTGAATTATTGTGGCAACACACAGTACTCAACACTATCACACGAGGTAGCAATATGAATTTTATGCCGTTTCTTCAATATTTTATTCTAAAATAATCGAGTATAGATTTATAATTATCTTGTGCCGAAAGACATGTATCCAACAAATATCCACGTATTGTTGTCCAGTGATGCAACCCTCTATAATAGAACATCTTGAGTTCATCGGTAATGATGAAAGGAACGATGGAAGAAGCCAAACACTCTTTAAACATGATAAGTCTGCCTACACGTCCATTACCATCCTGAAAAGGATGAATCATTTCAAAACGTTGGTGGAAATCGATTATCTCCTCTATAGTATGAATTGTCTGTTTGTTATATTCGCCTAAGAGAGCTTTCATCTGGTTATGAACCTCTTCTGGTGGACAGGTTTCCATACCACCTACTTCGTTTGGCAGTTGCTTATAATCGCCCACATTAAACCATTCCTTTCGGCTATCTGTAGTTTGCCCCTTTAGTTGTCCATGCAAAAGTTTAATAAAATGTTCTGAAAGTTTATCATTGGCATGGTCAATTATCATGTCTATACAATGAAAATGATTGACAGTTTCTAGAATATCATCAACACGCACACTACTTTCTGTTATACCGATAGTACTGGTTTCAAAGATATAGCGTGTTTGTTCATGGGTCAACCTACTTCCCTCTATATAATTGGAATTATAGGTTAAATCTATCTGAGTACGATGATAAATTCCACCTTTCATTCCAATATGCTTTTGCTCCCTTAATACTTCCAAAAGCATATTCGCCTGTTTACGCGCGTTTTTCCTTTTAGGCAAGGCAGCATCTGCCGGCACATTCCAACTCTTTCCCGTCAGAAATGCACCCGGGATCTTGCCCCCGGCACAATAATTACGCACTGTTCGTTCGGCTATCCCGTGTGTCTCTGCAAATGCTTTAACAGATATATACTCCATATCTTTTCTCCTTTATCGGCATGATTATGCCCTTAATTCGGCAATAAAGTTAGTATTTTATGCCGACACAGGCAAGAAAATGCTTATAAATATGGTTTTTACTCGCTCACAAATAATACCAAAACCTCATAAGCTAACAAACTCACAGGCTCAAAATCCAATTAAGACTTCGTTTAAATAAGCAAAAAAGTGAATACCTATTTATAGGTATATCAAAATTAAATACTACCTTTGCGAAAACAAAATATAGGTATCCTATTACATATAGATAGTATACAAAAACATTATTAAATATAAAAACAAAACATTATGGCTTACGTAATTGGAAACGACTGCATTGCTTGCGGTACATGTATTGACGAATGTCCGGTAGGAGCTATCTCTGAAGGCGATATCTACAAAATCGACGCTGATGCTTGCACAGAGTGCGGTACATGCGCTAGCGTTTGCCCTAACGAAGCTATCACACTTCCATAAGGCACACAGTCTTAACGATTAAAGATGTAAATAGTGGCTTTCTTCTATATGAAGAAAGTCGCTATTTGTTTTGTATCTAGTCGACAAGAGTTTTCATTCAACAATCAAGAGACACAAAAACTCTAAAAACTTACAATGTTGCAGGGCTTAATCAGTATTACTGCCTAACCCTTTCTGCATCGCTGCAAAGCCGAGACAGATACTTTGCCACGCCTCGGCAGTAACCTCTAGCTGCCCCTCTTTCAAAGAAAAAAGCCATCAATAGAACATCATCAAGCTCTTCCCGTATTGATATTCAAGTATAAAGATTTGGCAATGTTCCCACTCCAACACCTTATTTCAACTCATAGCTCACATAAGCGAACTTCTCTGAATCGGGCGACCAAGAGTTGACGTTGATAGTACCTTGCCCTCCAAACAGCTCCACTATTGTTCGGTCGTTCTTACCATCACTCTGCATAAGACGCAAAACCACATTGAAATTAGGCAAATGCCGACACTCTATAAAGCCGGCCATGAGAATTATAGCCTATCCACTTACCATCCGGACTCCAATTAGGCATCTCTATACGGTAAGGAAATTCATGAATCACGCGATGGGTACCGGTCTTTATGTCAAAAACCTCTAGCCGACTAAGTACCTCGTCTTGCGTTCGCTGTTCTTGCAGCGACTGGGCTCTCACTGCAAATGTAGTCAATATACCAGCCAAAACAAATAAAGATTTAATCATATCAGATTATTAATTTCTTTCTTCAAATCGTCCAATCCACGGAACAGGATGCCCTGCATACCGACGGCACGAGCCCCTTCTACATTTTCAAGCACGTCATCGATAAACACGCACTCATCGGCTTTAAGCTGATAGCGCGTCAACAAAAGTTGATAAATTTCAGGAAATGGCTTGATGACTCCCTCACGACCGGAGATAACCATCCCCTCTAATTCTTGGAACACAGAGAACTCGTGCTCTACAATGTCGAAGGTCTCCTTCACCCAATTAGACAAGCCATATACATGGTAGCCTTCATGCTTCAATTGCTTGACATAGTCTTCCATGCCCGGAATCAATCCGCTAATCATCTCACGCCAACGATTCCGATAAGTGTAGATAGCATCAGCCCAATCAGGATACTGTGCAGCCAACTCTTCTACTCCCTTATCAAAGGTCTTACCTGCATCCATCTGGCGAATCCAAGTGTGTGTACAGATATTCGACAAGAACCAATCGGCCTTATCATTACTCCCTAAATACGAATCGAAGAGGTAATGAGGATTCCAATCCACCAATACCCCTCCGAAATCAAATACGATATTCTTAATCATGTTGATTTAGAAATAGTACGCCAAACCAACCTGCCAAGAATTGTAACGTCCCTTAGATGTATTGCTGAGAGCCTTTCCGGCTGCATCCAACACGTTGATATCTCCGCTCTTTCCACATACAATATTGTATTTGAAACCAACTTCTAGGTGCTTCAACAACTCTACACCGGCACCAAGATTAATACTAAAACTAGATTTCTTCATCTGAAAAGTGTTCTGGTAAGCCTTGCTGTCTGCCCACTTAAACTCATCGTCGCCAACATTAAAACCAAACTGTGGACCAGCTGAGAAATAAAGACCTGCCAAATTACCCAAACCAATATTATAACGCAAATTGACCGGGATATTAATAGACTGCTTTTTAACCTTCTCACCATTCAACTCAGCTGAGCGCTGATCGTAGAAAGTAGCAGCATCAATTCCTAACCCTACAAGGGGCAGTGTAAACTTGACTGTGGGACCAACATAGAAGCCGGCTTGGTTGGAAGACTGAACAACGTCTTTGCTAAACGACATAGAGGTGACATTGAGACCGCCGGCCAAACCAAATTTTACCTGTGCTTGCGCATTGGTAGAAAAAAGCATTGCTATGGTCAACATAGCTGTAGATAATAATTTCTTCATAGGATAATTCTTCTTTTTTAATGAATAATACATGATTTTCTTCTCTCTCACAATTACAAAAATAGCTATTTTCCGATAACGAGCCACATATTTAGCATTATTTTGTAGACAAACAAAAAGGAGTTAAACGAAATGTATGGCTACATTTTATTTAACTCCCATCAACTTTTTCTATCATATAGAGATAAATAGTATTTGCCCCTACTCCTCTACAGAGAAGGCAGAGAAGCGACTATCTCTAGTGTCTTTCTCGTCTGACGGTAACCGTAGCCGAGCCGGAGGACGCCTTACTGACACCACGTGCACGTCGATTGGTACGTACCGTCGTGGTACGAGTACGCCGATTAGACTTCTTAGCAACTTTTATCTGCTTTTGGTCTAGCTTGGCAATACTGTCTAACGAGTCTTTACGTGTTTGGTCACCCCACATACGATGCTCAAAACTTGCTATTTCACGTTCAATACGTTTCTGTTCTTTACTCATGGCACTATCTGTAGGACAGTACTGCGCCAATGTCTGACCGAGCATATTATTGGTCTTATAAATCTTACCACGATACTGATTCATAGTAAAGAAATCATCTATACTCATCGTTGCGGCATTGTTGACGTCGCTCGCCATCATCATCTGCTTGCTGAGGAACGGAGCTAAGTCATCATATTTCACCCAAAATAGTGGATACTTAGATGGAGTGAAACTGAAATCGTCGTCGCCCAACATGACAGGACATAGTGCCAAAACTTTGGTATGAAAAGTGGCTGTAGTTTGGTCGTAGTAAGAAGCTTCCTTGATATAATAAGCCTTTACCTCGCGAGAGGGAATATCGCTATCGTCGATATGCACACCGCGGTCGGTACGCTCATAATAGATATGATAATTGTCTAAGAAAGCCTTTCGATTCACCACAGCGGTATCATTGAACACTTCGTTACCATCCAGTCGATATTCATAAGCACGAATATTACCGGTCATGAACAACTTGAAGATATAGGTAAAAAGGTTCATCTGACCACCGGAGGGCTCTACTGGATAATAAAGACCACCATTAGCAGGATGGGTAAGATCGAGTTCGCGGTAAACATCGCGACGCCAAACAACATCCTCATGAGGTCCTACCGAAGTTGGAAAAGAGATTTGGGAACGCAAGGTGGGACTTTCGGACTTCTTCTTGGCTTGTTCCTGTTGCTGTGCTCGCCGTTTAGGCGACTGAGCTTCGACTGTCTGCAATGTAA
This sequence comes from Prevotella sp. S7 MS 2, assembly GCF_000762865.1. NCBI lineage: Bacteria > Pseudomonadati > Bacteroidota > Bacteroidia > Bacteroidales > Prevotellaceae > Prevotella > Prevotella sp. S7 MS 2. The sequence continues at coordinate 29,572 of NZ_JRPT01000031.1, forward strand.
AAAGAAGACATCCCAATATCAATAAATATCTTATCATATCGTCTTATATTTTATTTCAAAAAGATTATCGAACTATAATTTCCATGCTTGCCGGCAATCGACGCACGATACCATCGGGACCTACAGCCGTGACACGGTTGATGTAGAATCGACGATTGCGTGAAAGTTTACGGAATGTATCGCGCTGACGAGCAGAGAACGAAGCTCCCTCAGAGGCCATCGGCACGGCGTTACCCATATTATCATAGAACACAGTCTCGAAACTTTGTACACGAAAGGGCACATCAAGGATTCCATCGTCTATGGCAGCACTCACATTATCCAAAGCTATAAGGGCAGCCTTAGAGAGTGCACCACCACGGAAACGGTCGGAACCGATCTGTAAATAAGCAGCCGGATCGGGCAATTTACGAACTTGGAATGTAAAGCTACCCATCTGTCGAGAGCGTCCATTTTGCGTGGCAGATACCTGAATAGTGACCTTTTGTCCTATGGTCGTGGGGCGAGCTATATAACGCCCCATGCCTATCGAACGAAATCCACCACCCGACATGGAAGCTGAAACAGCATTCAATGGCACACCGGGAATACTGATGCTGATGGGATTATCATAGCCGGCATAGAGCACATTCATCAAGTCGGCCGACACGGTAGCACTCGGTCCTACGACTGTATATTTCTGTAAGAAGTTTCTACGGATAACATCACCACGTCCATTGCGCATTGCAATATAACCTGAGAAACTATGTTCGCCTACTCCACCGGCCGTAAATCGGTAAGTGTTCCCGGATATACGCTGTCCACCAACATAGATTTCAGGTTGTTGTAAAGTATCTACGGCAGCCATTACAATACGAGCGGAGAACATATCTCCACTGATAACGGTCTTGGATTCGGGAACAACGTATGCCTCAAGTTTGTTTACCCGGAAGTCTTTGAGGTCTACATTAGAGATTAATGTATGCAACACTTCGCCCTCGGCATAGCGCACATCGTTCTGTAACTTAGACAGGAGAGTGACGGCTGCAGCCACTGGCATATTCTCGAACATATACTCTTGCCAATTTTTCCCCATCGCATAAGCCTTTCGAGGTAAAGCAGTTGAGAGATTGCTGGCAATGAGCTGACGCTGAACAGAATCGGAGACGAGCTTCAAAATGCGCCCACGGTAAACGTTGATAGAATTGAAAAGCTGTTTCCCACGGCCAGTACCGGGCGATAACATCACCAAGCTAGCGGCCTCTAAATCTTCTTTATTCTCTATATTCCGCAAATCGGCATCCTTCCCATCGGCCTCGCGTACGATGGCTTCCTTCAACTCTTGAGCAAAATTATAAAGCGAGTCGCTCATCTCTCTTACCTGCGTAGCCTTGGCAAACCATGCCTGCAACTTCTCAGGATTATTCTTGGCTTGATTGGCAAAGTCTTCATACAATGCCGTATTCTCCTTGGTGGAATTGCGAGTGGTGCGGTCTAGGCTTTCTTCTACAATGGAAAAACCATTCAGCACTTCGGTAGACACATTTAAAGCCAGCAAAGCCATCAACACCACATACATGAGGTTGATCATCTTTTGACGTGGAGATACCGGTCTTTTCTTAATTGCCATTTCTATAATTAGACTAAGAAGATTGATAACTAGAGCGTTTGACCGCTGGAGATGGAGCCCGGAGCTGCGGCACGCATGTTCACGGTCATGGCCTCTATCATACGAGTATAAATCTTGTTGAGCTGTTCGATGTGCTGAGCCATCAATCTGCTTTGCTCGTTGATTTGGTCAATAGTTCCTATTTGTTGGCTGGCACTCTTCAATTGCATCTCATATACTTTAGCAATTCCGGTAAGCGTACGATTGAGATTCTCCATCTCTTCGCTGTCACGAGTGAGTCGAGTACTTTGTTCACCAACCTTACTTAACACCTCTGTCAATTTCTTCAACTCGTCTACATAGTTACTTTGAGCTATTTCTAGTTCCGGATTTGCAGCTACCGTCTGAACCACAGGAGCAACAACTGCCGATTCGACAACAGGCGCGACAGTCGGTTGAGGGGTATAAGTAGGAGACTGGGTAGGCGACTGAGTATCCTCTGCCGTTACAATACCCTCCAAATATTCCTCTGTCACATGCACAGGTATGTCTCTACCATCGGCCGTTTTATCAAATGGACGATCGAAAGCGGAAAGGAAGAAGACGAAGACCTCGGTTCCCATACCGAGAAACAACATGAGATTGGCACCGGGTAAATGAGTCAACTTAAATAAAGTTCCCAAAATCACAATAGCAGCTCCCCAACTATAAGCATAGTTCAAGAACGTCTGGCCAGGCACGCTATCCATCCACTTCTGCAGACGATAGATGATATTGAATTTACTATAATGTGACATTATCTTTTACTCTTTTTAGTCGTTGAATTGGCAAGGCTGCGTACACAGCGGAATCCGATATACGAACGTGGATGATTCTGATACTCCCAAGTGCGCCATGCACTGCGGATAAAACTCTCCGGATCTTTCCACGAGCCACCTCTCACACTCTTTTTCTTCAAGCGATAGGGATCTTCAGGAGCTGCATTATAAGACAATTGAGGATTGAGGTCGTTCATAGCATCGACACCAGACTCAGTATATACGGTGCTGGTCCACTCGGCTACATTACCTGCCATATCGTAGAGTCCATTGCTATTTGAGCCATAAGCTCTCACTTTACTTGTTATGAGGTTGCCATCTTCGGTATAATTTCCCCTATCCGGTTTGAAGTTTGCATAGAAACATCCCTTTCCATTCTTCATATCCTGATTGTCCCAAGGGAATTCATTACCCTCTTTGCCACGTGCAGCATATTCCCATTCGGCTTCTGTAGGCAAGCGATAACGCTGTATATAGCGAGCTTCACCGCCTATACCTTTCAACAAATAATCGGTACGCCAAGCACAAAAGGCATTGGCTTGTTCCCATGTAACACCTACTACTGGATAGTCGTTATATGCAGGATTGCTGAAATAATAGCGTAAATACATCTCATTATCAGAGTTCTTGAAATCATTTACCCAGCAAGTGGTATCGGGATAGATGTTCACTATATAGGTATTCAGGAAGTCCCAATCATTGGTACGTGGGCGGTCAATGGTACGAGAGATGATATTCCCTTCATCATCCACATAAGCGGTATCCTTGGAAATCATGACCACTTCATTAGGATTGATGTCTACATCGGTATTATAATTGCGCTCTTGCGGACGAATCCTATTACGACGCAAGGCCGCTGTTGTATAATCGTAAATCTCATAACGATAGTTCATCTGACGCCAATCGAGCAATTTCTCACCTGTCACAAGATTTGTGGTGTACATACTTTCGATAGCTCGTTGCTCATCCTCATTCGGTTTACGAGGCAGCGGCTTCTTCCAATTGACACGTGGAGTGATGGGATTGCCATCCTTATCCTCTGTAATCATATAGCTTTCGTCGCCGGCATAAGCAGGATCAGCCAAACGTGTGCGAAGGATACTATCGCGTACCCACATCACAAACTGCTTATATTCAGAATTGGTAACTTCGGTCTCATCCATCCAGAAGCCATCAACAGAAATATCTTTCACTGGTGTTTGTTTCCCCCACAGACTGTCTTGCTTATCTATTCCCATGTGAAGGAAGCCTCTTTCCACTTTCACCATACCATAAGGGGTAGGTTCGTTGAAGGCACGTCCGCCTACTCCAACCACTTCTCCGCCTCTGCCTCCCGACGACATACTCTTTCCACTGAAACATCCGGTGGCTGTCAATGCTGTTATCGCAATGCAAAAGGGGATGGTTATATTCTTCATTTTCATATCTACTTATAAGATTCTTACGCTTTGATGTTTATTCTTACCTTTCTTAACAAGATTGATGTCTATTTGATAACCCACGAAAAGTTCGTGACTACCATTTCCGAGCTGAATGGCCGATGTATAAAGTTCGTAACTATATCCCACCACAAAGCCATGGAAAGTGCCACCCAGTAGGAATGTTACAGAGTTTGTTGGACTATAAGATAGACCACCATACATCATCTTTTCATGATTCGTATAAACCAACCGACTTGAAACATCGCCTCGATAAGCTGTTCCATCTGTACGCATCAAGCCCGATAACTTCATCATTAGAAACGGATTCCTGAATTGAATATTGTATCCAGCTGTCAAATAAAAGGTTGGATCTATCTTTAATTCATTTGTCGTTCCTAGATTGATGGTTGCCGCATTAAGATGCAAAACGGATATTCCGGCGTACCAAATTCCATGTTCATAGTACGCACCCGTTCCTATGTCTAGTCCATTGCCATTCACATCAGTCTTTGCGAAAGCAGGATCATTAGTGTCTTCAATATCTAGTTTACTCCCTTCAAACTTCTCACTTAGCATACCAACTTGTGCACCGATAGCCAAATTTCCTCCAAATAGATGATGTCGATAGGCATACTGAAGCCCTAATCTTTGATGGGTAAACAGACCTAGTTGGTCGCTCATAAACTGAATACCGGCTCCATGATAATTACGTGCCCAATAAAAAGGAATATCGGCGGCAGCATATAATGTACGTGGATTATGTTCATAGCCAACCATATTAAGTGCATAAGTAGCTGTAATATTTAGCTTAGATTGTTTACCTACTGCTGCTGAGTTGAACGATGGCTCCATATCAAAATAGTGACTGAATGACACATCATACTGTGCCATGCCCCATTGAGTCATGGAAAGAAAAGTAAATAATATGATGTAGAACCGTTTTTGCACGATTCTATAACGCAGATACCTTATTATTATTGTAAGAATAAAACTAAAAAGGCCGACTGATTAAACTCAGTCGACCTTATCTACAGTCAGTTAATATTCATCATCATTCCACAAGAAGTCGTCCTTGGAAGGATAATCAGGCCAAAGGTCTTCTATGCTTTCATAGACGTCACCTTCATCCTCAATCTCCTGCAAGTTCTCTAATACCTCTAGTGGCGCACCGGAACGAATCGCATAATCAATCAATTCGTCTTTTGTTGCTGGCCAAGGTGCATCCTCCAACTTGGAAGCTAATTCAAGTGTCCAATACATATTATTTGCGTTTTTATCGTTAACAATTTTGCGTGCAAAAATAGCAATTTTCTTCTTATTCCCAAGTGTTTTATATATTATTTTACATATGAGTTACAATAAAGTATAAATTTAAACTTTATTGTAGAACAGGCAAGCATGCTTATGTCAATAATTCACCTTATATACTCGTTTATAATAAGTCTGATTGAAGAAAAGAATACCACAATCATACAAATCAAAAGCACCCCCTCGATGTGTTCCCTCTAATAATTTTAACCATAGATACTTCATTTCTGATTTCTTTTGAATACCATCTATAAATAATACCGTACTTATATCTAAATGTTCCAAAAGTTCTTCATATGTAGGGATTTCCTCCCCCAATAGACCTACATAGGTTAAATTCTTCTCACAGCAATATTCATTCAAACGAGATAATAACTTCTCTTTGCGCAGACTTCTATTGGAACATAGCCATAAAACAGGCCAAGTTCCATTCGATTTAGGAGCTACCACTCGACGAAGAAAGCGATAAGCGAAAGGTGATTGCACACCAAACCCACGTGTTCGAGGTATCCTCATCAAACAGTGATAGCACAGATGTAATTTATCCCATATAGACTTCATACACTTACATAAACT
>NZ_JRPT01000032.1:0-35246 GCF_000762865.1 Prevotella sp. S7 MS 2
AACATTCATACTTTACATATTTAGATATTTTCAGCTATTTTGATTGCTTGAGCTAAAGCCCCCAACTTATTGTTACATTCCTCTAATTCATAGTCTGCATCACTCTTAGATACAACACCACTACCAGCTTGAAACCATAATTCTCCATTCCTACTAACAAATGTTCTGATAACAATTGCTTGATTCAAATCACCATTCAGCCCTATAAAACCAATGCATCCACCATACACTCCACGACTATGGGGCTCTAATTCACTAATAATTTGCATCGCCTTTACCTTGGGAGCACCGCTAAGTGTACCCGCTGGAAAGGTGTCTATAAAAGCGCTTATATGATCTGCTCCTTCATCTAATACCCCACTGACTCTGCTTACTAAATGAATAACATGGCTATAAAGCTGCATATCTTTATAAAAATCAACCTTTACATCATGGCAGTTTCGACTTAAATCATTGCGTGCTAGATCTACCAACATTACATGTTCTGCATTCTCTTTGGAATCATTAGCTAAAAAAGATGCATTCTTTTGATCCTGTTCTTGATTGCCTGTCCGCCTTGTTGTGCCTGCAATAGGGTCGATAAAAGATTGATTTCCCATCATTCGATTATGAGTTTCCGGTGACGAACCAAATATTCGGAACCCTCCAAAATCTAAATAAAATAAGTAAGGACTAGGATTAATACTTCTCAAAACGCGATAAAGTTTAAAATCATCACCTTCATATCTTTGGATAAACCGGCGTGACACGACTATTTGAAAGACATCACCGCGTAAGCAATGTTGTACGCATTTCCTAATATTTGCTTTATGTTGTTCATCCGTTAAAGTGCTGATTGTCTCCCCTATCGGACGAAAGCCATACGGTTTAACATTTGCGCAATCAATGGACTTAATTAATTTATCTAATTCAATTTCTCCTTTTTCACTATCAGAATCACTTAATGTGATTAACTCAATTGTATTATTGAAATGATCAAAGACTATAAGATTCTGATACAAGATATAATAAATATCCGGTGCATCATTCTTTTCTATTATTTCGTCTTTTATCGGGATATTCTCAAAATAACGCACTGCATTAAATGCCGTATACCCATACAAACCACACAAATCCTTTCTTTCACCTTCTACATGAAATCTCTTTAAGAAACGATTCATGGCATTTGCCACAGCTAATTTACAAGTATCAGCTCCTTTCTGAGTAAATATAGGTAATCGTTCTGTTTCTGTAGTGCCATCCGGGAAACTACAATTCACAGCCCCATGCCCTATCATAATACTTGCTATAGGATGTATCCCTATAAAAGAACGAGAATTATCATGACTGTGATAATCCGAACTTTCCATCAAAGCGCTTTGAGGATATTTGTCACGCAAATGCATATAAATACCCACAGGGGTATAGAGATCTGCCAATATCTTACGTGTAACTGTGATATAATTAAAAGTTTCCATACTCTTTTGCCATTACTTTATTATTCAAATAAGTCTCTACATCTTTATCACCACGACCAGAAACAGTAAGCACTACCACATCATCAGGTTTAAAACTTATCTTCTTTAATGCAGCTATTGCATGTGCGCTCTCAATCGCAGGAATAATTCCTTCCATACGGGTTAACTCATATCCGGCATAGATAGCTTCATCATCATTGATAGCCAAAACTTGCTCGCACCCCACCTGAGAAAGATAAGCGTGCATTGGACCAATACCCGGATAATCAAGCCCGGCACTAATGGTAAATGCCTCTTCTATCTGTCCATCCTCAGTTTGCATTACTAGCGTACGAGCACCATGAATAATACCCTCAGTACCGCGATGGATAGTAGCTGCGGTATAATCAGTATCAACACCATGTCCCCCGGCTTCAGCCAATACTATCTTCACCCGTTCGTCATCAACATAATGATAAATCGTCCCTGCAGCATTAGAACCTCCACCTAGGCATGCTATAAGATAATCAGGATAATCACGTCCTATCTTCTCTTGTAATTGCCATTTTATTTCTTTAGAGATAATACTTTGCATTCTAGCCACAATATCCGGATAAGGATGAGGGCCCATCGTAGAGCCTACTATATAAAATGTATCTTGTGGATGACAACACCAATCACGAATAGCTTCAGAGCAAGCATCACTCAATGTCATATTACCAGTAGTAACAGGATGAACAGTTGCACCTAGCATACGCATGCGCTCTACGTTTGTATATTGCCGCTCCACATCTGCCTTTCCCATAAAGATTTCACATTTCATATTCATCAAAGCACATACAGTAGCTGTAGCAACTCCATGCTGACCAGCTCCGGTCTCAGCAATGATACGTGTCTTCCCCATTTCACGTGCTAATAGGATTTGACCAATCGTATTATTAATCTTATGGGCACCAGTATGATTCAAATCTTCACGTTTTAGATAAAGTTTACAACCATACTTCTCACTCATACGTTGTGCATAATATAAAGGTGATGGTCGGCCCACATAATCTTTCAATAATTGCTCATATTCATGTCGGAACTTCTCGCTCTCAATAATTGGTATATAAGCATTTTGTAAATCATGCACACACTTATAAAGGATTTCAGGAACATAAGCCCCTCCGAATTGACCATAAAATCCTCTTTTATCAACTCCAAACTTTTCCATTATTCTATTTCTTTAAAGCCTCATATAATTCATTAATAGCTTCTTCGGCATCCTTTGTCTCATTGAGTAATGTTACGAATCGGCTTCCAATAATAGCTCCAGCGGCATTTTCTTGTGCACTCTCCAACGTCTGGCGATTACTAATACCAAAGCCAATCATACGTGGATTGCGTAGGTTCATATTATTAATTCTCTCAAAATAAGCTAATTTGGCTTCTCCAAAATTACTTTGAGCACCTGTGATACTTGCACTACTCACCATATAAATAAAGCCATCAGTATGCTCATCTATAAATCGGATGCGTTCTTCACTGGTTTCCGGTGTTATCATCATAATGATACGAAGATTGTAATTATCAGCAATAGGCTTCATCACTTCCATATAATCATTAAAAGGAAGATCTGGAATAATGACTCCCGACACTCCACTCTTCACACACGACTGGCAAAAGTTTTTCCATCCATAATGCATTATTACATTCAGATAGCCCATTAACACCAATGGAATTTCTACTTCTGCCTTTATTTCCTCAAGCTGTTTGAATAGTTTCGCAAGTGTCATTCCATTTCTTAAAGCAAGCGTTCCGGCCGATTGGATGACCGGACCATCAGCCAATGGGTCACTAAATGGGATCCCAACTTCTACCATATCTATTCCACGACGTTGTAAAGTCTTGATTACTTTACCAGTTCCTTCAAGTGTAGGACACCCCGCACAGAAATATAGAGACAAGAGTTTCCTATCACCTCGCTCTTCAAAAAGTTTATTTATTCTGTTCATTTTCGGAGTGATTGAATAAATTCTTGTAATAAGTCTATGTTCTTTAATGCCGGCTTTATCTCAAATCGGCTATTTAAATCGACTCCTATAAAGCGGGGATGATTAAAATTCTTAATATTATCAACATCTTCCGGGCCTATCCCACCACTTAACAAGAAAGGAGTCTCACCGGAATATTGCTTTAGCAAATCCCAATTAAATTTCTGTCCACTACCACCACCTAGACGACAAGACGTATCAAATAAGAACATATCTACAGCGCCCTCATAATCCTTATATTCCTCTACATCCTCTAATGTGCTCACATGGAGCGTCTTGATGAACTTTACATTTCTTCTTATATCCGGCTCTATTGTCCGACGCAAATTCTCTATCATAATCCGATTTTCATATCCATGAAGTTGCACATAATCCAACCGATAATTATAAACATGAGTAATAATGGTTTGCGGCATCTCATCAATAAAAACTCCTACACGTTTTGGAGCAACCTTTATATCAGTTGACTTTGACGGATTCTTCATTTCCTTGAGTTGATTTACAGTATAGTTGGGCATAAATCCTGCTAAACTATCAACCATTGAAACATAACGAGGAGAAGTACGACAAAAGATTAACCCTATCATATCCACACCCAACTTGGCCACAGATTCTATGTTTGCCGCGTCGCGCATACCACAAACTTTCACTATTAATTGTTCTCTTTCCATATCTTTTATTGTTCTTTTAAATCTTGAATAAACGCTGATAATGCCGCCCCCGGTTCATCATGCCTCATGAAACATTCTCCTATCAAGAATCCTCTATACCCAACACTTCTTAATTGACTTACAATCAAAGGATTACTTATCCCACTCTCACTAACTTTACAAATATCTTCTGGCAATAATTCCGCCATTTTAAAGCTACAATCCACATCAGTATTAAAACTGCCTAAATTACGATTATTAATACCAAGCATATCAGGGGATAATTCTACATATTCCAGTTCGCACTCACTATGTACCTCTAATAACACTTCCAAACCAAGTTCATGGGCTATATCTATAAACTGTCGACATGTAGATTTTGCGATTACAGTCGCTATTAATAATATCGCCGAGGCTCCACAATAACGAGCTTGAAACAGTTGATATTCATCCATGATGAAATTTTTATAAAGTATTGGTAGGGTAACACCCGACAATCGGGCTTCACTGACAAACTCATCGTAGCCTCCAAAATACGGAGTATCTGTTAATATACTCAATGCTGCAGCTCCATGTTGCTGATAAGACAAAGGAATAATATTTGCTTTTCCTTTTTCGTTTATCCAACCTTTACTAGGAGAACGACGCTTAAATTCCGCTATAATACCTGTATCAGAATCCAATAATGCTTTTTTCATAGAACGATCAGGAATATCCGATTGACCTTCTATCATCTTCTGTTCCACCAATGTATAAAGTTTGCTAGGAGGTAAAAACTGTTTAAATAGTTCTATATCCTTCTGCTTTCGAGCTATTATTTCTTCTAGAATATCTTTCATCATGAATTAAGGGCTACAAATTTCTTAAATGTGGCCAAAGCCTTACCACTATCTATACTCTCACGTGCAATCTCTATACATTCTTGAATATCTTTTCTGCCACGCTCCATCACTTGGATTCCAAATGCCGCATTAGCCAAAACTATATTCTTTTGAGCCGGTAATGCACGATTTTCAAGCACTGCATCAAAGATAGCTGCAGCTTCTTCCTCTGTTGCTCCACCAACAACTTCCTCAGGTTTGGCAATTTCAAATCCAAGGTCTGCAGGTTTAAATACCCTCTCATAATCATTGGTTGTCACCTTAAAGTCACCTGTCAGACTAATCTCATCATAACCATCAATACTATTTACGATTCCGAAATCTATTCCTAATTTTTGGTTTACCTGAGTATAAAGTCGCATCTGCTCAAGCGTAGCAACTCCCAACAGCTGACATGTCGGCTGCGAAGGATTGACTAATGGACCTAACAGATTAAATACTGTTGGAAATTGTAGCGCAGAACGGATAGGACCTACAAATTTCATAGCTTTAGCAAATAGCTGAGCATGAAGATATACAATGCCGGCTTCATTAAGACTACGGTTCAATTTTTCCATATCATCAGTAAATACAACACCATGTTGATGAATAACATTAGAAGCTCCACTCACCGATGTAGCTGCATAATTACCGTGCTTGGCAACTTTATATCCAGCACCAGCTATAACAAAACATGCGGTCGTTGAGATATTGAACGTGTTTTTCCGATCACCCCCCGTGCCCACAACGTCTATATAACGTTCGCTATTCAATAGTGCCGGAACACCTGTCTCTAAAATACCATCACGGAATCCCAATAATTCATCTACCGTAACGCCTCGCATTTGCAGCCCAGTGAGTAGAGCCGTTATCTGTTCTTGTGGATATTCGCTCTTTGTAATACCAAGAATCACGTCTTTAGTTTCTTCACGAGTTAACACTTCATGATTCAACATCTTATTCAAAACATCTTTCATTGCCATTTTATTATTCTCCTATGATTCCAATTTTATTTGCAATAAATTATAAAACAGAGGCCTGTCGCAAGAACGACAGGCCTCTGTGATGTATCTTTTCTATTCAAATATCTACATGGCTTCGTAACTCACGACTTTTTCAATCTTGAGAAACGCCACCACCATGCTGTAGATATTGATATATTCATATTCTTTATTTCAAATATTTTATTCTTTGCTTGCAAATATACAACATTCCATAGAAAACACAAACAAATTAAAACTTTTTTTATAAAATTCGACTAATCCTTATAATAAATGCCAACACTGTTTATTTACCTGGCCATATAGTCATAAAAACAAACGCCCCCCTTTTCTCAAAGGGAGGCATCCAATCTCAATAGGTATTAGCTTTTTTAAGGTAAAAAGATTGTATTCAGGATAACTGGCGCAAAGATAACAGTTTTTAATAAACCACAAAAATATTTTTCTATGTTTATAAACATATTTTTGGAGGTTATATCAGCAACAATAGTCATTCATTCTTCGTATTATATTCATCCTATTATAAGGTGTTTGAATAAAAATATTCATACTTGCTATTGTCTATCATCTTTTTATTAACTTTGTAACCAAAAATTAGAAGACAAACACTATGGTAACGAAAGAAGAAAATAATACTGAGGTTAAAAAAGGTATTAGTTTTGTAGAACAACTAGTAGAAAAAGACTTAGCTGATGGTAAAAACGGTGGACGTATTCAAACTCGTTTCCCGCCTGAGCCAAACGGTTACCTACATATAGGACATGCAAAAGCTATTTGCATGGACTTTGGTGTTGCAGAAAAATACAATGGTATATGCAATCTCCGTTTTGATGACACGAACCCAAGTAAAGAAAACAACGAATATGTAGAGAATATCCTGCATGATATCAGTTGGCTTGGATTCAAATGGGGAAATATCTATTATGCTTCTGACTATTTTGAGAAGTTGTGGGATTTTGCCATTTGGCTCATCAAACAAGGTAAAGCCTATGTTGACGAACAGACTTCCGAGCAGATAGCACAACAAAAAGGCACTCCAACAACGCCGGGTGAAGATAGCCCATACAGGAATCGTCCCATAGAAGAAAGCCTTGAACTTTTCATGCAGATGAATACTCCAGAAGCCGTAGAAGGTAGTATGGTCTTGAGAGCTAAATTAGATATGGCTAATCCAAACATGCATTTCAGAGATCCCATCATCTATCGAATCATTCAAACTCCACACCATCGCACCGGTACTAAATGGCACTGCTACCCCATGTACGACTTCGCACATGGTCAGAGCGATTACTTCGAGGGGGTAACTCACTCCATCTGCACACTGGAATTTGTACCTCACCGCCCTCTCTACGATCTGTTTATCGATTTCTTGAAAGAGAAAGACGGCTCAGCCAACGTATTGAATGACAATCGTCCTAGACAGATTGAGTTCAACCGTCTTAATCTTACATACACTGTTATGAGCAAGAGAAAGCTCCATACTTTGGTTGATGAGAAGTTAGTAGCAGGATGGGACGACCCACGTATGCCTACATTGTGTGGTATGCGCAGAAGAGGATACTCACCAGAAAGTATCCGTATGTTTATAGATTCTATTGGATACACAAAATTTGACGCTTTAAACGATATGGCATTGTTGGAAGCTTCTGTCAGAGAAGATTTGAATAAGAGGGCTTGTCGTGTGAGTGCAGTGCTAAATCCTGTAAAACTTGTCATTACAAACTATCCCGACGGACAGCTAGAAGAAATGGAAGCTATCAATAATCCTGAAAATGCAGAAGATGGCACACACACCATTGCTTTCACCAAAGACTTATGGATTGAACGTTCTGATTTCATGGAAGATGCTCCAAAGAAATTCTTCAGAATGACTCCTGGTAATGAGGTTCGGCTCAAAAATGCGTATATTATTAAGTGTACAGGGTGCACTAAAGATGAAAACGGAAATATAACTGAGATTCAAGCAGAATATGACCCATTGAGTAAAAGTGGACTTGAAGGTGCAAACCGCAAAGTTAAAGGTACCCTACATTGGGTATCGGCAGATTCTTGCGTCAAAGCCACAGTTCAAGAGTACGACAGACTCTTCAACATCGAGAATCCATCTGCAGACGAACGTGATTTTAGAGAATTACTAAATCCAGAAAGCTTGTACATTTACGAAAATTGCTACGTTGAAAACTATGCAGCTCAAAAGTCCGCAGGTGAATATCTGCAATTCCAAAGAATAGGATACTTTATGGCAGATATTGATTCTACACCGGAGAAGCCTATCTTCAACAAGACTGTCAGTTTGAAAGATACATGGGCTAAACTTAACAAGTAAACGTAGTACATGGCAGACAATTATTTCAATAGCAATGAGTTCAAAGATCTACTCCACAAATATGAAGAAAGCCTACAACAGGGAAAATATCCGTATTTGGAATCTGAAGAACTAACCGATATAGCCGAATATTACCATTCCAAAGGCTGTACCGAGCAGGCTATTGAAGTAATTGATTATGCCATCCAACTCTTTCCCGGTGCTACAGCCCCACTCCTTTTCAAAGCTAGATTCGCCTTGTTGCGAGAGGGAAATATAGAAAAAGCAAAGAAATACGTAGCACAAGTGCAAGACAAATCAGACCTTGACTACTTCTATATCGAAGCGGAGATACTACTTGTGCAAGATAAAATTGAAGTAGCAGATAAATATCTGCGTCAGTGTCTCAACAACATAGCCGAAGAAGATATTGAAGATTTCTATATAGATGTAGCTTCACTTTTTTCTGATTACGACATTGTAGATAAAGCTCAAGAATGGTTGGAGCTAGCTAGCGATAATACTTCCGAGGAATACAAAGAACTCCAAGGCAGAATAGCAATGGGCAATGGGCAATACGAAGAATGCGAACGCATCTTCAACGAACTCATTGATGGCAACCCATACGCAAGCCCCTATTGGAACCAATTGGCTTCCTCGCAATTGATGAGGAATGATTTTAAAAACAGTATCAGTAGCAGTGAATTCTCTATAGCCATTAATCCCAATGACGACGAAGCTATCTTGAACAAGGGCAATGGCCTATTTGCATTGGGCAATTATGAAGAAGCCCTCAAGTATTACCAACGTTTTTCCAAACTATGCCCACACGAAGAACTGGGTGAGATGTTGCAAGGAATAACGCTTTTCAACATGGATAGAACCACGGAGGCTATTGCACATTTAATAAAAGCCTCCGAGCAGGCTCCACATTTATCCCCCAATCTATCTGAAATATATCAAGAATTAGCTTTCGCCTTATCTAGACAAGGCAATACTGATAAAGCTTTGGGATACGTCGATAGAGCCGAGCTCCTTCCACATAGTAGTAAAGACGAGCTCGAAGTACTACGAGGACATTTAGTATTGGAGCATGGAAATATAGATGATGCACAGAAGTATTTCCAAAGAGCTATCAAACTATCAAACTCCTCTCCACAGATATTTCTTCGTATCGCCATTTCCGTATTCGATAACGGATATATACAGTTAGCTTATAAAATGTTTAAGGCTCTACTCCAAGCCGTAGACAACAAGTGGACTACAGGATGGGCTTATCTTGCCTACTGTTGCAAATATATGGGTCAGACAGAAGAATATCGCGCTGCCATAGAAAAGGCTTGCAAAGTCAATCCTTATGAAGCACAAATGATTTTAGGCCAAGACTTTCCCGAAGACTTAGAGCCTGAACAATATATTGATTACATTAATAACAACCCAAATTAAAGAAACAAATTATGAGTTGGCTATCATCCTTATTAGGAAACCTCAATTATGGAACGATACTATTCTTAATGTTACTGGAAAGTACCGTTATTCCTGTTCCTTCAGAATTAGTAGTATCACCCGCAGCCTATCACGCGGCCAGTGGTAATCTAAATATCGCACTTGTCATTCTCTTTGCTACTATTGGTGCCGACTTGGGTGCTACTATTAACTACATTGCCGGATATTACCTTGGACGTCCACTTATTTATAAATTCGCAAACAGCAAACTAGGCCATCTATGTTTGCTCAACCAAGCCAAAGTAGAGAAGAGTGAAAAGTATTTTTATAACCATGGAATGGTGGCAACTATCACTGGTCGCCTCTTACCCGGCATCCGACACCTCATTTCCATCCCAGCAGGACTTGCCAAGATGCACTATGGAAAGTTTTTACTCTATACAACGATTGGTGCTGGGGCATGGAACTGTATCCTTGCAGCATTAGGATGGTATCTCCACAGTATTGTACCAGAAGAGTTACTTCAAGACAAAATCATGGAATATGGAGAATATATCAAGATTGCCATTATAGGTTTGATAGCCATAGCCATTGTCTATTTCGTCATCAAATATAATTTGAAACGTTTTAAAAAATAAACAATTCTTGAAAAGAATCCACACCATACCGAATCAACTATATCAACATCTAAAAGAATATGCCGATACATACGAGACAAAAGCATTTCTACAGAATGATCCGGCATGGTTTATGCATCAGGTTACAGGGGAAAGAAATCAAGAGACGCTCGCCTTTCTTGCATCTTGTTTAAGCTACGGTTCGCGTAAACAATTCTTTCCAAAGATTCAAAATTTTCTTGATTATAGCCATGATCAGCCCTTTCATTGGGTAAAAGACAGAATGTTTGAGTCTGACATTCCTAACGATAATCAGTGTTACTACAGACTATACAGTAATCATACAATTTACGCATTGCTGAACAAACTAAGCATTCTCATCAATGAATATGGTTCTTTATATCATTTTATCTCGACAAATATAAAGGACAAAGATGCTTTCTATGCCATAGAACTAATTGTTGATTATTTCAACAAAGAAACCGAAGCTATTCCTATGAACGCCAAGTCCAGCTGTAAGCGAATATGTATGTATTTACGTTGGATGACGAGAGACCACTCTCCAGTAGACTTAGGTATATGGAGTAAAATCATAGATAAGCGTACGTTAATCATGCCTCTTGACACTCACGTAATACAAGAAGCGAATCGGCTAGGCCTTATGAATACATCCTCTACAACGATGAGTGTAGCCAAGCGTCTCACTGCAATCATGAAAGATGTTTTCCCCGAAGATCCACTGAAAGGAGATTTTGCCTTATACGGATACGATATCAATCATCGATAGCCCATTATTCAATATCCATCTCCTTCAAAAGTTGTTGAATATAGGGTCTATCCCAGTCATTTTCATGATACTTTTCTTTCCCATATAACAACACATCTATATCTACCGGGATACAACCTAAATCCTTCGACAGTGCAGTTCTTCCACACTTTTTTTCCATCGTCTTAAGTTTCTGATTAAGTTCTTCCAAAGCCATCTCGGTCGTACCAAGCACAAGACAATTCAAAAAATCAGCTGCATACATGCCTATTACCTTTGTTGGAACGCAACTAGAATATTGAATATCAGACAATACCGCCAATAACATTGCCTTCACTCTATTTATATTCTCAACAGGACGGTCATTAGAACCAATTCCCAATAATACCCGATAATGTTTCATATATGTCACAAATTTACTAATAATTATTAAAGGAGTGTATTTCCTTTCATACATTTTTATTTTTCTGTACTTTTGTTCAATACAATCATGAGACTTATCTTGGAATAAGTCAGATAAGCAAGAAACATAATGCATTTAAGGAATACTATTATATATATATTCTGTCTCATTTCATTGGAATCATTTGGTCAAATGAGATGGAATTCTTCGTATCAAGCATATATCAACCAATACAAAGACCTTGCCATTGAACAAATGCTCAAATACGATATTCCGGCAAGCATCACACTAGCACAAGGACTATTGGAGAGCGGAGCAGGAATGAGCGAATTGAGTGTTAAAGGCAATAATCATTTCGGTATCAAATGCCACAATTGGCAAGGTAGAACCATCTACCATAACGATGATGCAGAAGGCGAATGCTTCCGTTCTTATGACAACGCTTTACAAAGTTACGAAGACCACAGCAAGTTTCTAGCCAAACAATCTAGATACAGTAGACTTTTCTCTTTAAACAGAACAGATTATAGAGGTTGGGCAAATGGGTTGAAAGCCTGCGGATATGCCACAAATCCAAGATATGCGACCAAACTAATAGAGATTATCCAATTGTATAAACTCTATGTTTATGATAATGCGCAAAGCTATGACAAGTTCATGGCTCGCCACAACGCAGCCGATACGCCTGTCAATCCTGACGGAAAACTGCATCCAATATATCGCTACAATGATAACTACTATCTCAAAGCTCGTCTGGGAGATACCTTCAAGAGCATTGGAAAAGAGGTAGGTATCTCATATCGTAAAATTGCAAAATACAATGAGAGAAATAAGAAAGATGCCCTCGTAACTGGCGAAACCATCTATCTCAAAAAGAAAAGAACAAAGGCAGAAAAGCAATATAAGAAGAGACCACATATCATTAAAGAGGGTGAAAGCATGTATAGTATCGCTCAATTTTATGGTATCAGGCTCAAGAGCTTATACAAAAAGAACCACTTGTCTCCCGACTATTCACCTAAAGTTGGCGACAGTCTGAGAGTGTACTAAATTTCGTGACAATGAGAAAAATAAGCCTTATCTATCTATTACTGACAGTGTTATGCACTGTTTCCAAAACGTATGCTCAAGAGTTTCATCATCATTTCAGAGATAGTACATTGAGAATAGACTATACTTTTTCGGGGAATGTAGAACTACAAAATATCTCCATAGACCAGCTCAACGTATCTCCGAGATGGTATGGCAAAAAGAAGAGGTTGACAGAACTCCCTGTTGAGGGTAATGGACAGATTACGGTAAGAGACCATCATACAGGAAAAGTTATCTATAAAAACTCTTTCTCGTCCTTGTTTCAAGAGTGGTTAAGCTATGATGAAGCCAAGACCAACAGCAAGTCTTTTGAAAACGTGTTGCTGATTCCGATGCCGAAAGATACGGTCGAAGTAACCCTAGACCTACGAAACAACAGAAGGCAAGTCGTAGCCACATTGACTCACCGAATTATACCATCCGACATCCTTATCAAACATATAGGCTTTAAAGACACTACACCTTATGAAGTGCTCTCCACACCCAAAGATACAAACAACTGTATTCGCATAGCCTACATTGCCGAAGGGTATCAAAAAAGCGAGATGTCGACTTTCATTGAAGACGCAAAGAAGGCTATGAATATACTCTTCACTTACGAACCATTCAAGTCATATAAAGACCGTTTCCAAGTCATCGCAGTAAAATCCCTCTCGCGTGAAAGCGGAACGAGCGAACCGGGGAAGGGTATTTGGAAAAATACAGCACTCCACTCCCATTTCGACACATTCTACAGCGACCGCTATCTGACAACACTGCATTTGAAAGATTTGCACGATTGGCTAGCCGGACTGCCCTATGAACATATCATCGTACTAGTAAATACAGACAAATACGGCGGTGGTGGCATCCTCAATTCATATAACTTAACTGCGGCTCATCACAAATTGACCCCTCTAGTCGTCGTACATGAGTTTGGCCATAGCTTTGCCGGACTTGGCGATGAATACGGATACGAATCTGAACAAATACCGATGTATCCACACGATATTGAGCCTTGGGAGCCCAACCTAACCACACTGGTCGACTTCCACAACAAATGGGAAGACATGTTGGATCAATATACGCCCGTCCCTACCCCTATCACAGACAAAAATAAGAGTAAAGTAGGTGTATACGAAGGAGCGGGATATGCACTAAAAGGCATGTATAGACCAATGATGGATTGCCGTATGAGAACCAATGAGTATCCATACTTCTGCCCCGTATGCGAGAGAGCGCTACGTAGACTCATACAGTTTTATACCGAATAATACGTAAATTGCTATAGCAAAAACTATATATGAGGATATTGCAAAGGCTCCGCAGCATTGCTGCGGAGCCTTTGCTGTTTTCATGCCTCATACTAACAGCAATCCTGCTGATACCTTGCAGTAAATTCTAAAAAGTCGCTATGCTTTATTACTTCACCGTGATATGGAAACAACCTTGATGAACCTCATACTTCACATAGCATCTGTTGTCCTTACGAATATCATCTAAAACTTCACTCAGAATCCATTTCAGCGTATCATTCTGCACTTTACGACGCGGCTCATCCGGTCGTTCCACTGTCTTATATCTATTATAGCACACATCAAAAGTAGTACCATACAAGTGGCAACTGTTTTGAGTGGCATTTCCGTTATGACTACGAAGACGAGATACATCATCTTTACTACGCATCACACTCGTGACAATAATCTTATGTAATGGAATACCTTTCACTTGAAGACTATCAAAATAGATACGTCCAATATCCTGTAAAAGCACGGCAGCCTTAGGTACCAAATAAGGAATACTGCTACGAAGACGGTCTACATAGAAATAAGGATTGCTACCGACATATACCAATTCTGCCTTGCGATGCTCTGCCTCATCTCGATTTTTTACCGGCTGGACGCCCCATTTTGTTGCAGCCTGTAACTGCACATCATTCATATCCGGAAACGTTTTGCCAAAGTGAGGAACACTATAAATACGATGAGGCTTTTCACCATCTCGCAAATAGATTCCATGAGTAGAGACATTCTCTGTCAAATCCACACGACTATTGCTAATGGAATCTATGCCAATACTGTCGTTAACTTCTTGATCTGCAACGGTATTCTCCTGTGCTATATCTCCGGCTACACTTGGGAAAAAAGTCCGAACAGCTCCCAAAACGACGATAACAATTCCAAATCCCTGCAAATATCTTTTTTTACTGATTTTCATATAAAAAACAATGTTTTCAAGAAGAGCCTGCCCAACAGCAGAATGACATCAATATAACATAAGGAATTTCAAACTCTTCAAGCCGTACGGTTGCAAAGTTAGCAAAAAGAAAAGAGAGCAAAGAGAGCCCAAAAGTAATTTTTCATTATTTATCATTTCAAAATACATTTCCTTGTTACATTCATTGAAATTTCGTATTTTTGCATCCAAATAAAGTATCAATAACGTTGATAGAGAAACATATTGTTTTAGAAGATATAGACCCTGTTGTATTATATGGGGTAAATAATAGTCATCTTCAGGTCATCAAGTCGTTATTTCCCAAATTAAGGATTGTTGCAAGAGACAACGTCATCAAGGTTTTGGGCGATGAAGAAGAAATGGCCATTTTTGAAGAAGACATTGAGCACATGCGTAAACATGTACTTCGTTTTAATGCCATCAACGACGAAGACATCTTAGACATCATCAAAGGAAAACAAACCAAGGAAGAAGCCGTAAAAGGCGTCATCGTTTACAGTATCTCCGGGCGTCCCATTAAGAGTCGCTCAGAGAATCAACAAAAATTGATTGACGCTTTCGAGAAGGATGATATGATTTTTGCTGTCGGCCCGGCAGGTACAGGTAAAACCTATCTGAGTATAGCTTTAGCCGTCAAAGCTTTGAAAGAGAAGACTGCTAAAAGAATTATTTTAAGTCGCCCCGCCGTTGAAGCCGGAGAAAAACTAGGATTTCTTCCCGGTGATATGAAAGACAAGATAGATCCTTATCTGCAACCCTTATACGATGCGCTTGAAGACATGATTCCACCGGTCAAGCTGCAAGACATGCTTGAAAAGCATATCATACAGATAGCTCCTTTGGCCTTTATGCGAGGAAGAACCTTAAGCGATGCCATTGTCATACTTGATGAAGCGCAGAATACAACGCCTCAACAAATTCGTATGTTCCTGACTCGAATGGGTTGGAACACCAAGATGATAATCACGGGAGATATGACTCAGGTGGATTTGCCCAAAGAAAAGAAGAGTGGATTGCGCGAAGCATTATCCATACTCAGCAATACCGAAGGTATTTCTGTTATCAAACTGGATGGCAAAGACATCGTCAGACACAAGCTCGTGACAAGAATTGTAGCCGCATTCGATGCTTATGACAAGAAAAATAATGCCGTAGACAAGCAGCTAAAGAGTACGGACAAAACAACTAGCAAGACCTCTACAACCACATAATAAGGAAATCCTATTAATTATAAATAAAATGAAAGCATTAACAAAGACCGAATTCCATTTCGATGGACAGAAGAGTGTTTACCATGGTAAAGTACGTGATGTCTATGATATCAACGACGATTTGATCGTAATGGTTGCTACCGACAGAATCTCTGCTTTTGATGTCGTTTTACCAAAAGGTATTCCTTTCAAGGGACAAGTGTTAAATCAGATTGCGGCAAAGTTCCTTGATTCAACACAGGACATCTGCCCCAACTGGAAGCTGGCAACTCCCGACCCAATGGTTACAGTCGGTCTAAAATGCGAAGGATTCAGAGTAGAAATGATTATTCGTTCTATTCTTACAGGTAGTGCATGGCGAGCTTATAAGGAAGGATGCCGAGATTTATGCGGTGTCAAACTTCCGGAAGGCATGAAAGAAAACCAAAAATTTCCTGAACCTATCGTAACTCCTACCACAAAAGCAGACGAGGGACACGATATGAATATCTCTAAAGAGGAAATCATTGCCCAAGGTATCGTCAGTGAAGAAGACTATGCCGTAATCGAAGACTACACTAAGAAACTCTTTGCACGTGGACAAGAAATAGCAGCCAAGCAAGGATTGATACTTGTAGATACAAAGTATGAATTTGGAAAGCGCGATGGAAAGATTTATTTGATAGACGAAATCCATACTCCCGACTCTAGTAGATACTTCTATGCAGACGGATATGAGGAGAAGTTCGCTAAAGGTGAACCACAAAAGCAGTTGAGTAAGGAGTTTGTACGCCAGTGGCTGATTGAACATAATTTCATGAACGAACCCGGCCAAACGATGCCTGAGATTACCGATGAATATGCAGAGAGCGTAAGCGAACGCTACATAGAACTGTACGAACACATTACGGGCGAGACTTTCAATAAGGCAGCTATAAGCGATAATATAGCTTCGCGCATCGAGAAAAACGTAAAGGAGTATTTGGCTTCGCGTAAATAAGGCATACCATTTAATTCATTCCACAGAGTGTACAAGCAAGAAAAAATAATCCCATACAATGGAAACGGGCGCAAGGGTGAACATGTAGAGCAGATGTTTGATAACATTGCTCCGACCTATGACACACTAAACCACCGGCTTTCATGGGATATTGACAAAGGATGGAGACAAAAAGCAGTTAATAAATTGGCTGCTTACCACCCCCAAACGATGCTCGACATCGCTACAGGGACAGGAGATTTTGCCATTCTATCGGCTCAAATACTGAAACCATCTTCATTAATAGGAGCTGACATTTCTGAGGGAATGATGGAAATTGGGCGTCAAAAAGTAGAAGAAGCAGAGTTGGGGAACATCATAACTTTCCAAAAAGAAGACTGTATGAATTTAAGTTTCCCCAACGAGACTTTTGATGCAGTGACCGCAGCCTTTGGTATTCGCAACTTTGAAAATCTAGATCAAGGACTCAAAGAAATGTATAGAGTACTGAAAACTGGTGGACATCTATGCATTATCGAGTTGACTGAGCCAGTCTCTTTCCCTATGCGAAACCTGTTTAGAATATATTCACACACCATTCTCCCACTCTATGGGAAACTCATATCCAAAGATAACAGTGCATACAAGTATCTATCTGCAACGATTGAAGCTTTCCCTCAAGGAGAAACGATGATGAACATACTAAAACAAGCAGGATTCTCCAAGACTAGTTTCAAGAGATTAACATTCGGTATCTGCACACTATATACCGCAGAAAAATAATTATTCAGAGCTAAAGCACTTATAACTATGGATAAGTATGGACTTATAGGATATCCACTTGGGCACTCATTTTCTGTAGGCTTCTTTAATGAGAAATTTGAGAATGAGAACATCAATGCAGAGTATATCAACTTTGAAATTCCCAATATAGAGAGCCTCCCGGAGATTATCACATCTAATCCGGAACTTAAAGGATTCAATGTGACCATTCCTTATAAGCAAAAAGTGATGAGCTATTTGGACTATATCAGTCCGGAAGCAAAGGAAATTGGTGCCGTCAATGTAGTCAAGATAGACCACAAAGGCAAAGATACCATCTTGAAAGGATATAATAGTGATGTCACCGGCTTTACCAAAAGTATAGAACCACTATTGGAAGCTTTTCATAAGAAAGCTCTCATCCTCGGTACTGGCGGAGCATCCAAAGCCATAGAATACGGTCTGAAATTGCTCAATATAGAGACTCAGCTAGTTAGTAGAACTAGAAAACCGGGAATCATACAATATGAAGACATTACTCCGGATATGATTCAAGAATATAATGTCGTTATTAATTGTACACCCTGTGGAATGTATCCTAAAGCCGATGAATGCCCAGATTTGCCCTACGAGGCTATGAATACAAGAACACTTTTATATGATTTAATATACAATCCGGATGAAACCCTCTTCATGAAAAGAGGTCTAGAATATGGAGCTACGGTAAAGAATGGCTTGGAGATGTTGCTATTACAAGCCTTTGCTAGTTGGGACTTTTGGAATGAAAACGAATAATATTATGGACAATAGATATATGATGCGCGGCGTAAGTGCTGCCAAGGAAGATGTGCATAATGCCATCAAGAACATTGATAAGGGTCTTTATCCACAAGCCTTTTGCAAGATTATCCCTGATATACTAGGTGGAGATCCGGAGTATTGTAATATCATGCATGCGGATGGAGCAGGAACCAAATCCTCACTCGCATATATGTATTGGAAAGAAACCGGTGATATAGATGTATGGAAAGGTATTGCCCAAGATGCAATCGTGATGAACACAGACGACTTACTCTGTGTAGGAGCAGTGGATAATATCCTTGTTTCAAGTACGATTGGCAGAAACAAGATGCTCATTCCGGGTGAAGTAATATCTGCCATTATCAATGGTACCGATGAATTATTGACCGAAATGCGCGATATGGGAATCGGAATTTGGCCTACAGGAGGTGAGACTGCCGATGTTGGCGACCTCGTTCGGACGATTATTGTAGACTCTACTGTCACTTGCCGTATGAAGAGAAGTGACGTCATCGACAATGCGAATATACGTCCGGGGGACGTGATTGTAGGTCTTAGTTCTACCGGACAGGCTACATACGAGAAGACATATAATGGTGGTATGGGAAGTAATGGGCTGACAAGTGCCCGCCATGATGTATTCTCTAAGTATTTGGCCAAGAATTATCCAGAAAGCTATGATGCTGCAGTTCCGGACGAGTTGGTATATAGCGGTAAGTATAAGCTGACAGATTCTGTAGAAGGTACTTCACTCAATGCAGGCAAGTTAGTTCTCTCTCCCACCCGCACCTATGCTCCGGTCATTAAGAAAATACTAGATCAACTGCGTCCAGAAATACATGGTATGGTGCACTGTACGGGTGGAGCCCAAACTAAAGTTCTTCATTTTATCAATGATAATTGTAAAGTCATCAAAGACAACATATTCCCGATTCCTCCACTATTCAAGGCGATTAAAGAATGCAGTGGTACGAATTGGAAAGAGATGTATCAGGTATTTAACATGGGACATCGCATGGAAATCTATGTAACTCCTGAAGTAGCAGAACAGATTATAGATATAAGCAAATCATTTAATATAGATGCACAGGTGATAGGACATATAGAAGAAGGTGAGAAATCGCTGACCATCCATTCCGAATACGGCATCTTCAATTACTAATATACATTATTATAATAATATTTAAGCAAATACTATATGCCAGAATACAACAGCTTGCTAGACAAACTAGACGGGCTTGAAAGCAGATATGAAGAGGTCTCAACACTCATTACAGACCCAAATGTCATTGCAGACCAAGCCAGATATGTAAAACTGACAAAGGAATATAAGGACTTGGGCGACATCATGGATGCTCGCAAGAGATACATTAATTGCCTGAATGCCATCAAAGAGGCTAAAGATATCATCGCCAATGAGAGCGATCCGGATATGAAGGAAATGGCTAGAGAAGAGTTAAATGCAAACGAAGCTCTCCAACCGAAACTAGAAGAAGAGATTAAGATTGCACTTGTTCCTAAAGATCCGGAGGATGCCAAGAATGTACAAATGGAGATACGAGCCGGTGCAGGAGGTGATGAAGCATCGCTATTTGCCGGCGATTTATTCAACATGTACAAAAAATATTGCGATTCAAAGGGATGGAATTTATCAATAACAGCAATCTCGGAAGGTGCTGTAGGTGGTTTTAAGGAAATTGATTTCGCAGTTAGTGGAGACGGTGTATATGGCGTATTGAAATATGAGAGTGGTGTACATCGTGTACAACGTGTACCCGCTACAGAGACCCAAGGACGTATGCATACAAGTGCTGCAACTGTTGCCGTATTGCCGGAAGCAGACAAATTTGAAGTCAATATCAATGAAGGCGACATCAAATGGGATACCTTCAGAAGTTCCGGAGCAGGTGGTCAGAACGTAAATAAAGTTGAGTCCGGTGTACGATTGAGATATCCTTGGAAGAATCCTAATACTGGAGAGACCGAAGAAATCCTCATAGAATGCACGGAAACACGAGACCAGCCCAAGAATAAAGAGCGTGCTTTGTCTAGATTACGTACTTTCATATACGACAGAGAACATCAAAAATATGTAGACGACATTGCTAGTCGTAGAAAGAGTTTGGTTTCTACTGGTGACCGTTCGGCTAAGATTCGTACATATAATTTTCCACAAGGACGTGTCACAGACCATAGAATTGGATACACGACACATGATCTTCAAGGATTCTTGGGCGGAGATATACAAGCTATGATTGACGCTCTAACCGTAGCAGAGAATACAGAAAAGATGAAAGAAAACGAATTATAAGGATATGGAACGTAAACAACTGATTGAACAAATATTTACCAAGGGTTCGTTTCTATGTGTAGGTCTCGATACAGACATCAAGAAAATCCCTGCTTGTCTCTTGGAGTTGGAAGACCCTATCTTCGAATTCAATAAAGCGATCATTGACCACACTGCTCCCTACTGTGTCTCTTATAAACCCAACTTAGCCTTTTATGAGAGCCTAGGTATCAAGGGGATGATAGCATTTGAGAAGACTATAAGTTATCTAAAAGAGAATTATCCCAACCATTTGATTATAGCAGACGCTAAAAGAGGAGACATTGGGAATACCAGTACCATGTATGCTCGCACATTCTTTGAGGAATATGATGTCGATGCATTGACGGTTGCCCCCTATATGGGTGAAGACAGTATAACTCCATTCCTAGCATATAAGAACAAGTGGGTGGTCGTTCTAGCTCTCACTAGCAATAAGGGATCACACGATTTTCAATTGATGCAAGATCAAAATGGTACCCGCTTGTTTGAACAAGTACTGAGAAAGACGCAGGAATGGGGTAATATAGATAATATGATGTATGTGGTTGGCGCCACTCAAGGAAGCCTATTTGCAGATATTAGGAAGATTGTACCAGACCATTTCTTATTGGTTCCGGGTGTCGGAGCACAAGGAGGCAGTCTACAAGAAGTATGCAAATATGGAATTAATAAGGATTGTGGACTACTTGTAAACTCGTCTCGGGGAATTATCTATGCCAGTTCGGCAGATGATTTTGCCGTGGTTGCCGGCGAAAAAGCCAAGGAATTACAAGAACAAATGAAGGCAGAACTAGATAAACTCTAATTCTTTGGATGAACGATAGTAAGATTATCAACGACCCTGTCTTCGGCTTTATCAAAGTACCAACAGGTCCATTGCTTGATATTGTGAGCCATCCTCTTATGCAGAGGTTGACTCGCATCAAGCAATTAGGGTTGGCTTCTGCCGTATATCCGGGAGCTCAGCATACTAGATTCCAACACTCATTAGGAGCTTTTCACCTCATGAGCGAAGCTATTTCTTCCTTGCAACAGAAAGGAGTTTTTATCTTTGACAGCGAGGCGGAAGCCGTACAAGCAGCTATTCTCATGCATGACATTGGACATGGTCCATTCTCTCATGTGTTAGAAAACACCTTAATTCATGGGATTTCGCACGAAGAGATTTCGTTGATGATGATGGAGCAAATCAATAAAGAGATGAATGGTGAACTTAATCTCGCCCTCCAAATTTTTAAAGACGAGTATCCTAAACACTTTTTGCACCAACTGATAAGCAGCCAACTCGACATGGATAGGCTTGATTATCTCAGACGAGACAGCTTCTTTACAGGTGTTACAGAAGGAAATATTGGCAGCGCTAGAATCATTAAGATGCTTAACATGGTGAACGATGAACTTGTCATTGAGCAAAAAGGCATCTATTCCATCGAGAATTATCTTACGTCGAGACGTTTGATGTACTGGCAAGTATATCTTCACAAGACTGCTGTTGCATGCGAAAGAGTCTTAATAAACCTCTTACTTCGAGCAAAATACTTAGCTTCTCGTGGAGAAGATATTTTCGCATCACCCCAATTAAAGTACTTTTTATACAATGAGATAGATGCATCTTCATTCAAAAAAGATAAAAAAGCATTCCAAGCCTATGAGATGTTAGACGATAATGATATTTGGAGTAGCATCAAAGTGTGGACACAACACTCTGACTTCATATTATCAACACTCGCTAACAACTTAATCAAAAGGAATATCTTCAAAGTTGAAATCCGTGAAGAACCATTATCACAAGAGGAAAAAGACGATTTATTACGAGAATTAGCACAAAAAGCTAACATTAGTAGAACAGAGGCTCTGTATCTCTTCAGCGAAGTAGAAATACAAAAAGATATGTATGAACTTGATGAAGACCATATATCAATACTATACAAAGACAATTCCATCAAAGATATCAGTGAGGCCTCAGACATCTTAAACGTTTCACTACTTTCCCAAAAAATTCGCAAATATTACATTTGTTATCAGAGATTATAAATAATAATTGCTATATTTGCACTATTAATACAACCTGATTAATGAAGATGGAATTTACTGCACAACAAATTGCCCAAGTTGTACAAGGGCGTGTAGAAGGTGATGAAAACGCAACCGTTAACACTTTTGCTAAAATAGAAGAAGGCACTCCCGGAGCAATTTCTTTTCTATCGAATCCCAAATACACCCATTATATATATAGCACAGAATCTAGTGTTGTACTAGTAGACGAATCCGTAGAATTAGAGAAACCAGTTAAAGCAACGTTGATTCGTGTGAAGAGTGCATACGAATCTGTCGCAAAACTATTACAAATATACGAGGCCTCAAAGCCTAAGAAAGCTGGTATTGATAGTCTAGCATTTATTTCACCAA
Source organism: Prevotella sp. S7 MS 2 (assembly GCF_000762865.1). Taxonomy (NCBI): domain Bacteria; kingdom Pseudomonadati; phylum Bacteroidota; class Bacteroidia; order Bacteroidales; family Prevotellaceae; genus Prevotella; species Prevotella sp. S7 MS 2. The sequence continues at coordinate 23,300 of NZ_JRPT01000032.1, forward strand.
CAGCTAAGATTGGTAAAGATGTATATATTGGAGCATTCAGCTATATTGGAGACAATGCCAACATTGGAGACGGATGCCAAATATATCCGAATACAGTAGTTGGAGATAACGTTACTCTTGGCAGCGAATGCCTCTTATATCCGCATGTGACTATCTATCAAGGATGCAAGATTGGCAATCGAGTTACCCTACATGCTGGTTCTGTTATTGGTTCAGATGGATTTGGGGTTGCCCCTAATACCGATGGTTATAGCAAGATTCCTCAAATTGGTATTGTCATTATAGATGATGAAGTAGAAATTGGAGCGAACACTTGTATTGATAGATCGACAATGGGCGCTACCCGAATTAAGAAGGGAGTCAAATTAGATAACCTTGTACAAATAGCTCATAACACTGAGATAGGAGAAAACACTGTCATGTCAGCTCAAGTTGGTGTTGCTGGTTCTACAAAGGTTGGAGACTGGTGTATGTTTGGTGGACAAGTGGGAATCGCCGGCCATGCAAAGATTGGTAATAAGGTATTCCTTGGTGCCCAAAGCGGTGTTCCCGGAAATATCAAAGATGATTGTACACTCATAGGCACCCCACCAATGGCCCCAAAAGCCTATTTCAAATCCCAAGCTATATTCCGTAAACTACCAGAAATGTACAAACAACTGAGTACATTACAGAAAGAATTAGAAGAACTAAAAGGAAAACTATAAAGATTTAAGATACTATATGTCAAAACAAAGGACACTCAAAGGAAGCTTCTCACTTTATGGTAAAGGACTGCATACCGGCCTTAGCTTAACAGTTACGTTTACTCCGGCTGCAGAAAATACTGGCTATAGAATTCAAAGAATAGATCTAGACGGACAGCCTATCATAGAAGCTATTGCAGAAAATGTTGTAGACACACAAAGAGGTACTGTATTAGCAAAGGGTGATATCAAAGTATCCACCGTTGAACATGGCATGTCTGCCTTATATGCTATGGGCATTGACAACTGTCTTATTCAAGTTAATGGACCTGAATTTCCTATATTGGACGGTTCAGGCGCTATGTATGTGCAGAAGATTCAAGAAGTTGGAATCGAAGAACAAAACGCAGAGAAAGGCTACTATATCATTCGTCATAAGATAGAAGTAAAGGATAAAAAGACTGGTTCTACCATCACAATACTTCCAGACGACCAGTTTAGTATCACGGCTATGTGTTCTTTTAACTCAAAATTTATCAATAGCCAATTTGCAACACTCGATAATATAGAAAACTTCGCTACAGAAATTGCCCCAGCAAGGACTTTCGTTTTTGTCCGCGATATTGTTCCTCTATTAGAAGCAAACCTCATCAAAGGTGGCGACCTCGACAATGCTATCGTCATTTATGAGAAAGAAGTGTCACAAGAGAAGCTAGACCAACTTGCTGATGTATTAAATGTTTCCCGTATGGATGCAACGAAAATTGGCTACATCCAGCACAAACCTTTAATGTGGGAAAATGAATGTACACGTCATAAATTGCTAGATATTATTGGCGATATGGCTTTAATAGGCAAGCCTATCAAGGGTAGAATCGTGGCAACACGCCCCGGCCATACCATCAATAACAAGTTTGCGCGTCTCATGCGTAAGGAAATCCGTAAACACGAGATACAAGCACCGATATATGATCCCAACGAAGAGCCACTCATGGATAATATACGAATAAGGGAACTACTCCCCCATCGTTATCCCATGCAGCTGGTTGACAAGATTATATCAATGGGTTCTACTAGCATTGTCGGCGTTAAGAATGTCACAGCCAACGAACCTTTCTTCGTAGGTCACTTCCCGCAAGAGCCGGTAATGCCCGGTGTATTACAGATTGAAGGTATGGCACAATGCGGTGGTATTCTCGTTTTGAGTCAATTAGAAGAACCCGAAAAATGGTCTACTTACTTCATGAAGATAGATAATGTTAAGTTCAGGCAGAAAGTAGTGCCCGGGGACACTCTTCTCTTCAAAGTAGAATTATTGCATCCCGTACGTCATGGCATCAGTTCCATGAAGGGATATATGTTTGTAGGTGATAAAGTTGTATCAGAAGCAACCTTCACAGCTCAAATAGTCAAGAATAAATAACTATCTATACGAGATTATATGAATCAAATAAGTCCATTGGCATTTGTACATCCTGATGCAAAGTTGGGAAATAATAACATAATTGGTCCCTTTTGTTATATAGATGCCAATACTGTTATTGGAGATAACAATACATTCCAAAATAGCGTTACTATCAATATTGGTGCACGCATTGGAAATAACAACGAAATATTTCCGGGAGCTAGTATTAGCACCAAACCGCAAGATTTGAAATTTAAAGGAGAAGAGACTACTTGTGTTGTTGGTGATAACAATAGCATCCGTGAGAATGTGACTATATCTCGTGGAACAGCCTCAAAAGGCGTTACTATTGTCGGCAACAATAATCTTTTGATGGAGAATATGCATGTTGCCCACGACTGTGTGCTTGGTAATAATTTGATTATCGGCAATTCTACGAAGTTCGCAGGCGAAGTTACGGTCGATGATAACGCTATCATCAGCGCGACAGTACTATGCCATCAATTCTGCAAAATAGGAAGTTATGTCATGATTCAAGGTGGAAGCAGATTCTCACAAGACATTCCGCCTTATATCATCGCAGGCAAAGAGCCCATTCGTTATGCCGGAATCAATATTGTAGGACTCCGTAGACATGGCTTCAACAATGAACTTATCGACCTCATCCATGAGACTTATCGGCTGTTATACAGCAAGGGAGTTCTTGCAGAAGGAATTCAAGAAATCCAAAACAACTTGCAGATTACTCCGGAAGTTCAATATATCATAGACTTTGTGCAAACTTCAAAGCGTGGTATTATTCGATAAATGGACAATACATTAATTGTCATTTTAGGCCCGACAGGAGTTGGCAAGACAGCACTTTGTATCGATTTGGCCAAACATTTTGCATCTCCTATTGTCAATGCAGATTCTCGCCAAATCTTTGCGGAAATGCCTATTGGCACTGCTGCTCCAACTCTTGAGCAGCAAAACATTGTAAAGCACTACTTTGTCGGTAATCACAAGATTACCGACTATTATAGTGCTGCCATGTACGAACACGATGTTCTACAACTACTCCCGACCATTTTTACTCCCGACCATTCCAAAGTCATCCTGACAGGTGGCAGCATGATGTACATAGATGCTGTGTGCAAAGGAATAGACGATATACCCACTGTCACTCCAGAAATTAGAGAACAGGTGATGTCTATCTACCAACAACATGGCCTAGACTATCTTGTTGATATGCTACAACAATTGGATCCTGAGCATTGGGCGATTGTTGACAAACAGAATCCAAGAAGAGTTATCCATGCCATTGAAATATGCATGATGACAGGAAAGACCTATTCCTCTTTCAGAACAAATACACATAAAAAACGACCTTTCAATATAATCAAGATTGGATTAAACAGAGAGCGAGACATTCTTTACCAAAGAATCAACGAGCGTGTTCTTCAAATGATGGAACAAGGGCTTCTAGAAGAAGTAAAATCATTACTTCCTTATAGACATTTAAATGCCTTAAATACAGTAGGATACAAAGAATTATTCAACTATCTTGATGGAAATATTACATTGGAAGAAGCTGTTAGGCAAATACAATCGAATACAAGAAGATATATGCGTAAGCAACTTACTTGGTTCAAAAGAGACTGTGAGATAACTTGGTTTTCTCCCGACAACATTAAAGAAATTATAAATTATATCGAAAGCAAGACATAGATTGTCTCTTAATTCGTACATTTGCAAAGAGTTCTACGTCATTCATTATCAAGAATAAGGGGCAATAGCTCAACAATCCTATTATGAACAAAATAAAAAGTATTATCAACCGGTGTTTTGATTACTGCAAAACATTTTGGGCATGGTACAAAAGACAATACCAAGGGCAACCTTGGTATCGCAAGGGCATCACAGCATTATGCTCTGCACTAGTTGCTTTTATCCTATATTTAGGATTAGTAGACATGAACTTCCTGTGGCTGTTTGGCAAGAGTCCCGGCTATTTTTCGGGCATAATGGATCCCCAGACAAGTCAAGCTTCAGAAATATATAGTGCTGATGGTAAGTTAATAGGTAAATACTTCAATGAAAATAGAACCCCTGTAAAATATGAAGAAATCAATCCAAGTTTCTTCAAAGCCCTCATTGACACCGAAGACGAACGCTTCTACAAGCATTGGGGAATTGACCCTATCGGCTTGTTTGCAGCCGTTAAAGATGCCGTTTTAAAACATGATGCTCGTGGTGCGTCTACCATTACACAGCAATTGGCTAAAAACATGTTTAGAGTCAGAACCCAATATTCCACAGGACTATTGGGGAAGATACCCGGCATCAAAATGCTCATTATGAAGAGTAAAGAGTGGATTATAGCCGTTAAACTAGAAACAGTCTATAGCAAAGAAGACATTCTTACCATGTATGCCAATACGGTAGACTTTGGTTCAAATTCCTACGGAATCAAGACTGCAAGCAAGACGTATTTCAATACTACGCCAAAGGAAATGACAACTGAACAGGCAGCTGTATTAGTCGGTATGCTAAAAGCTACAACTTACTACAACCCAAGGAGTAATCCACAAAACAGTCTTGCTCGTCGAAACACCGTACTCAACAATATGGTACGTCATGGAGACCTATCCAGAAACGTTTGCGACTCTTTATCTGCCCTTCCCATCAAGCTCGATTTCAAGGTAGAAGAAAATTATGACGGACAAGCAAAATATTTCCGCGAAGCCATTTCCAACTATCTAAAGAGTTGGTGTGAGGAGAGTGGTTACGATTTATATAGCAGTGGGCTTAAAATCTACACCACTATTGATACGCGGATGCAAAAATATGCGGAAGAAGCTGCGACCAAGCAGATGCGCCAAGTACAGCAAAACTTCAACAACCACTGGGGCAAGAACGACCCTTGGGTAGATGAAAAAGGCAACGTTATACCTCATTTCATTGAAGACATTGCACAAAGACAGCCTGTTTACAAACATCTTCTGTCTAAATACCCCAACAATCCCGACTCTATCAATTACTATTTGAATAAGCCGCATACAGTTAAGTTGTTCGACTATACTAAGGGAACGATAGAGAAAGAAATATCTACCATGGACTCTATTCGCTACATGGTTCATTTCATGCATTGCGGTTTTGTTGCCATGGAACCACAGACAGGAGCCGTTAAGGCATGGGTCGGTGATATAGACTTCACTTCATGGAAATACGACAAGGTGACTGCTATGCGACAGCCCGGTTCCACTTTCAAACTTTTTGTATATACAGAAGCAATGAATCAAGGTCTCACACCATGCGACAAGCGCCGAGATGAGTATATTTCCATGCAAGTCTTCGATAAGAAACTAAACAAAGAAGTGACATGGACTCCATCTAATGCAAATGGTTCCTTCAGCGGTGATAGTATGCCACTGAAAAGTGCTTTCGCCAGAAGTATCAACTCAGTGGCTGTTCGTCTCGGACAAGAGATGGGCATACGCAGAATTATTGAGACAGCACACAAGATGGGTATTAAAAGCCCTCTAGACGAGAATCCCTCTTTGGCTCTAGGTTCTAGCGACGTCAACTTGCTAGAGATGGTAAACGCTTATTGCGTCGCAGCAGCCAATGGAGTGCATCATGAGCCAGTACTTGTTACCAGAATTCTAGATAAAGATGGCAATGAAGTCTACACAGGCCCCACCACTTCAGAGCAAGCTATCCCTTATCGGAGCGCGTTCCTCGTACAACAACTGTTGCAGGCAGGTATGCGTGAGCCGGGTGGAACCAGTCAATCGCTATGGGGATATGTCGGTGATTATCGTGATACCGAGTTTGGTGGTAAGACCGGAACCTCTAACAACCACTCTGATGCATGGTTCATGGCCGTCAGTCCGAAACTGGTTTGTGGCGCATGGGTAGGCGGTGAATACCGCAGTATCCACTTCCGAACAGGAGCATTAGGCCAAGGTAGCCGAACTGCCTTGCCTATATGTGGGTACTTCTTGAAGTCCGTCTTTGCCGATCCTACATTCCAAGCATATCACGGAAAGTTCGATAAGCCAAAAGATGATAACATTACAAGCGACATGTACAACTGCCAAAGCTATTATCAACCGGCCAAACGTGATACAACACAGCAAGATTCTATCATCTCCAGTGACGAAATAATACTTGACGAGAACGGAAATCCTGTTATCAAGACTACTACCGGAGAGAATGGTAAAACAACAGAACAGCAGGGAGAGAAAAAAGAGAAACCGCACGAAGAGGAAGTAAATTTCGACAACCTCTAAACGGTTTCTCACTCATAGCGCTTCACTCTCAATTCACTGCAGAGTCTTTTCAGCAATGCTGGTAAGTCTCTGCAGTAATGCTGAAAAGCCCCAACAGTATTGCTGTAAACACGTTGCAATCACCAAGTTTACGGATAAACGAGCTTACAACTAGGCCAAATTATATAAAAAGAAGGAGCACTCTTGCCTATTATCAAACCATTTAAAGCTATATAGCTATTTACAAACTGTACACCATGCCGGATAGTAAACAAAAGAACATTGACACTTCGCATATTGATCTCGATAATCCTGAGTTCCAAAATGCGTTACAAATTGTTCAATACACCCACCAATCGCTCTTCCTCACTGGAAAGGCCGGTACCGGTAAGTCTACTTTCCTACGTTATCTAGCTGCCAATACTCACAAGAAACACATTATCCTTGCCCCCACAGGTATTGCTGCAATCAATGCCGGCGGTTCTACCCTTCACAGTTTTTTCAAACTTCCTTTCCACCCATTACTGCCCGACGATGTGAGGTATAATGCACGGAATATTAGAGATACATTGAAATATAACAAGGAAAAAATCAAACTGATAAGGGAAGTTGAACTCATCATCATTGACGAGATTTCGATGGTGCGTGCCGACATTATTGATTTCATTGACAAGGTGTTGCGCATCTATAGTCGCAACATGCGAGAACCTTTTGGTGGTAAACAACTACTGTTCGTGGGCGATATCTACCAGTTGGAACCTGTATTAAAGGAAGATGAACGACAGCTTCTTCAGCCCTATTACCCCTCAAAGTATTTCTTTGATGCCCGCGTTTTCCGTGAGTTTCAATTGGTTTCCATCGAATTACAGAAAGTATATCGCCAATCCGACCCTACATTCATCAATATCCTCGACCATATCAGAACGGCGCAAGTAGGCAATACCGACCTTGGGTTGCTAAACACTAGATACAATCAGCAAGAAAATATAGAGCAATCAGGACTGGTCATTACCCTATCCACCCATCGCGATACGGTAGACTATATCAACAAAGAGCATTTGAATAAACTCGAAGGAACATCATCTATCTTCTACGGAATCATAGAAGGAGAATTCCCGGAGAGTAGCCTTCCTACTCCTATGGAACTGGAATTGAAAGTTGGCGCACAGATTCTATTCATCAAAAACGACCGAGAAAAGCAGTGGGTTAATGGCACATTGGGCACCGTCATAGGCCTTGACGATGCACAAGAAGGACACATCTATATCTTGACAGAAGACGGAAACGAAGTAGATGTAGAGCAAGAGATTTGGAGTAATGTCAAATATTCCTTCAACGAAACAGAAAAGAAGATTGAAGAAAACGAGATTGGTACCTACCGACAGTTCCCTATCAAACTCGCGTGGGCAATCACTATTCACAAAAGTCAGGGACTAACTTTCTCACAAGTCAAAATAGATTTGACCGACGGAGTATTTGCCGGTGGACAAACCTATGTAGCTTTGTCGCGTTGTACATCGCTTGATGGACTCTATCTTCAACAGCCTATCAAGCGCGAAGACATCTTCGTGAGAAACGACGTTGTTAATTTTGCCCGAAATTATAATAATACTCGTCAAATCAACAAAGTACTACAACAGAGCAAGGCGGACAAAGAATATGCCGAAGCTATACGCTGTTTCGACAAAGGAAACATGCAAGCCGCTCTCGACAATTTCTTCTTGGCCATACACAGCAGATATGATATTGAAAAACCTGCACCTAGACGACTCATCAGAAAGAAACTCAATCAAATCAATTTGCTCCAATCCAAAATAGTAGATATGGAAACTAAGCTAAAGGAACAAGAACAAATGTTGAAGAGACTAGCTGTAGAATACTTCGTCATGGGCAAAGAATGTGAACACGAACACATGACTGCCGCTGCCATTAAGAATTACGAAAAGGCACTACAACTATGCCCTGATTATCCAGAAGTAAAAAGAAGGCTGAAGAAACTCCAGCCTAAAAATACTTCTAAGAATTGATGTTTCCCGAATAAAGAAAATCAAAATCAAATTTATCGCATAGCACTTGATAGATTTGTTGCACCGGAAGTCCCATCACATTATAGTAACTTCCCGCCAATGCCGTGACTCCAATATAACCTATCCATTCTTGAATACCATAAGCTCCGGCCTTATCCATGGGATGATAATGATCTACATAAAAATCAATTTCTTGCGAAGTGAAAGTTTTGAAAGTAACATCGGAGACAACTTTAAAACTCTCAGCATGGCTTAATGCAGTCAAAGAAACACCTGTTACCACTTGATGTCTCTTGCCACTTAGGCTTCTCAACATCTCTTTAGCCATCTCAGCATCATGAGGTTTACCCAATATCTGCCCATCCAAAATGACAACCGTATCGGCCGTCAATAGCAAGTCATCTTCTCGTAAGTCGTCAAAATAAGCAGCAGCTTTCTTCTTGGATAGATACAACGGTACTTCTTCGGCCACAATCTCTTGAGGATAGGTCTCATCAATACCCGACTTCACCATTACTTGAAAAGGAATATTCAATCCTGCTAACAACTCCTTACGACGGGGAGAATTGCTCGCTAATATCAAATTATATTTCATTTTGTCTTCTCTTTACCATCCAAATGCACGGTTATCTTGCATCCATTTACCTTGTGTACGTAAAATTTGTTCGATAACATCACGCCCACATCCTTGTCCACCTGCCCACTGGCTGACATAAATACTAATATCCTTAATGTCTGGACACGCGTCTTTCGGACAACAAGGACACCCTACTCTACGCATGATTTCATAGTCGGGAATATCATCTCCCATATAGAGCACCTCTTCATCGGATAGATTGTACTTTTGTAAAAACTCATCATAAGTCTTTATCTTCACACTACATCCCATGTAAACGTCTTCCACTCCAAGTCGAACATATCGTAGTCTAACCGCCTCTGTCTTCCCTCCTGTGAGAATAACTATACGTAGACCTAGTCGCATAGCCAATTGTATGGCATATCCATCTTTGATATTGACTGTACGTAGAGGTTCTCCATCAGAGGCCAACGTAATGGTCTGTGCTGATAAGACACCATCTACATCGAATATAACTGCTTTTATTTTATTTAAATCGTAAGGTATCATAAGTCTATTTCTCTTGTTTACATGACGACAATAAAATACTCTGAGACATTCTATTATATATATCCTGCATGAGGGTATCGTTGCTTAACAACTGGCTCTGCATCTCAATAACCTTCTCATCATGACGAGCAGCCGGCCCTGTCTGCGCTTCGTGTGGTGCCATATCGTGTACTTTCTTGACGGTCTCTTCTATCAACGGTAGCATGGCATCGAATGGTATACCATACGGCTGAAGGATTCTAGCAGATAAATCAAAACAATGATTCACAAAATTACATGCAAAAACCGCCGCCAAATGCAGATATTTCCGATTGTCAGAACTCATCTCATATACATGAGTAGAGAATCCCTCGACAAGTGTTCGCAATGTACAAAGGGCATCGGTATCGCTCGCTTCTATGAAAAATGAAACGGCATGGATATCAAGACTCTTTTTCTTAGAAAAGGTCTGCATGGGATATATCACACCGTATCGTTGCACCTTGCCGACAAAGATATTCATAGGCAGGCTTCCGGCTGTATGTACAAAGAGAGCTTTTTCGCGAGTTGGGCACAACGAAGCAATAACATCGCCCACCACATCGTCTTTCAAAGATATGATATAAATCTCTGCATCGCTGACGACATCACGAATGTTGCTGGTAGGAATTGCTCCTATCCGATCGGCTAAGAGCCGTGCCGATTCATCTGTACGGCTATATACTTGAGCGATTTGGTGTCCCGCTGCATATAAGGCGCAACCTAGATGCGTCGCAACATTACCCGCTCCTATTAATACAATCCTCATCTATACTCTATTTAATATAGTGTACTTGCTCCCACTTCAGTTTTTCTTCATCTTGCGATTTGCGTTCATCGACCCAATGACCAATAGCCAAGACACACAAAACCTCTTGCTTCTCATCTAGACATAAGAGCTTCTGAATAACGGAAGTAGCGCTGGTTCCGTCTTTCTTATATCGACCACGAATCTGTATCCAGCAACTTCCAAGTCCTAGTTCTTCAGCCTGATATTGCATACTGATAGCAGCGATTGCCCCATCCTCAACCCAACAACTATTTTGTTCAACATCTCCTGTAACCACAATGGCCATAGGAGTATCTGCCAAGAATGCACTTCCGGCATCTTTAGCCATTGACATTTCTTTTAAGACTGCAGCTTCTGTAACCACCACAAACTGCCAAGAGCGCTGATTTTTTGAGGTTGGCGACATCAAAGCTGCTCGAAGTATCAAGTGTAAATCTTCTTCAGAGATGCGCTCAGTCGTAAACTTTCGATGACTACGCCTAGACGCCACCAAGCTTTTAAATTCTTTCATAAATAGCAATTTATATCTTACAAAGGTAACCAATCTCTTTATAAATCGTGCCCATAAGTTTGACTTTTACAAAATATTTGTTATTTTTGCGACATGGTCGGAGTAACTGTCAGAATCATATCGAAAAGCATTGACTTACCGGACATAGAATATCGAAACTTCTTTCATAGCAAAGAATTCTTCAATATCGTGAAACACTCTCCGGAACAAACACCCTACATGGCCGTGGCAGAAAGAGATGGTGAATGTATAGCCCACTTGCTTGCTACTGTCAGAAGAAGAGGTTCGCTGCTTCCACCTTATTTATATTCACAAGGAAGAGTCTTTGGAGAGGGAGAATATAAAGATGAGAGCGAAAAGGTAGAACTATTTGAATTGCTACTAAAAGCTATCACAAAAAAACTAAGAAGACGTCTCTGCCTGTATATAGAGTTTAGTGACATCAGCCAAAAGATGTTTGGCTATAAAACATTCCGACAAAACCATTACTTTCCTGTCAGTTGGCAAGAGATTCATAATTCACTTCATAGCAAAACACCAGAAGAAAGACTAACTGCAAAGCAACTAAAACGGATCAACAAGATTTATCAAGCGGGATTAGAAACTCGCGAGGTAGGAAACCTCAAGGAGCTAAGCAAACTATATCAGATATTCAAAAGATATTACAGGACTCGTCTCCATCGCTTTCTTCCTTCAGAACATCATTTCCAACAACTCTATCAAAGCACAAATGTTAAATGCTTCGTCACCACCTATAAAGACAACATCATTGGTGGAGCAGTATGTGTGTATTCCGATGGAAATGCATATCTCTGGCATTTTGCTTCCAAGAAGAAAAGACACCCACGGTTGCACCCTAATTTCATGACAGTGTGGAATACGCTCAAATATGCGCACACTCATAATTACGCCCATCTATTCTTTATGGATGCAGGATTGCCATTTAAGCGAAACCTTGTAAGAGAGTTTACCTTGAGTTTTGGAGGTAAACCTGTTGCCAAATACAGATGGTTTAGATGTACTATACCATGGATTAATTCATTCCTCGCATGGATATACAAAGAATAATACCTGTCATGAATCAGACACTAGGTGAATATTGGAAATTATTTTGTACATCATTACATA